>NZ_VOYO01000008.1:0-109531 GCF_013420255.1 Acinetobacter sp. YH01021 | reverse complement strand
ACTTTCAACTTTTGCCAGTGTTGATCTGTCAGCATGGTACGAGGCATAGCGAATAGTAAAATTGGGTTTGGCGATTTGATTTTACTACTTCGCTATTTTTTTAAGCTAAAAGTGTCAACACACCCTAGTTTCAGGAAGAGACAAAAGCAATGGCCCAAATACGTTTCCCCCAACTCCCGCCGCATGTGCCAGCCCGCGGCAGCAAGCTGAGCCGGACTTTTTTCAGGCAGCTTTTCTTGGCTCAGGGCTGGCGTCTGGAAGGAGAATTTCCAGACTTAGCTAAAGCTGTGGCGATTATTTCTCCGCATACTTCCAATATTGATGCCTGGCTCGGTTTTAACGCCCTGCTCGGTCTCGGGATTCAGATTACAATTTTTGGTAAAGACAGCCTGTTCCGCACACCACTGAAGCCGGTTCTGGAATGGATTGGTGTAGTTCCGGTGGTGCGCGATAGTCCGCAAGGTCATACCCGACAGATTGTAGACATCATTGAAAAATCAGAACAGATCTGGGTCGGTATGGCACCGGAAGGTTCACGTAAGGCACCGGATAAAATTCGCAGCGGTTTTTATCATATTGCCAAGGTAGCCCATTTGCCGATTGTGATGTTTTCCTTTGATTACGATATCAAGACCATTCATATCCTGGGCATCTACCATCTGACCGGTGATTATGAATACGACCTGGAACAGATTTATCAGCATTATCAAGGTAAATTCTCGGCCAAAAATCCAGACTGGGTGGCCAAGCCGTTACAAAAGCTTTTGAAAAAAGACTAGGCAAATACGGCTTTTTTTGATGTGATAGCCTGAATTTTGTTGATTTAATCACCAGTTTTTATAATGAAATTAGCCCGTTATGCCTTAATTGGCTGCCTTGGTTTCAGTCTTGCAGCCTGTGACAAAGCCACCAAAACACCTACGCCTGCCACGCCATTAAAAGCCCGTGAACCTGTCGTCGCCATTGCCCTCGGTGGTGGCGGTGCCAAAGGTTTTGCTCATATTGGTGTGATTAAAGTGCTCGAATCACACGGCATCAAACCAAAAATTGTCACAGGCACCAGTGCCGGCAGTTTTGTCGGCAGTTTGTATGCCAGTGGCAAATCGCCTTATCAGTTACAGCAGATTGCCCTGAATTTTAAGGAATCCGATATCCGTGACCTCACTTTAAATCGGCAAGGAATTATTGCCGGACAAAAATTGCAGGATTTCGTCAATAAAAATGTGGCGAACAAACCGATTGAACAATTCCCAATTCGTTTTGCTGCAGTTGCCACTCGCCTGGACAATGGCCGTAAAGCTGACTTTATTAAAGGCAATGCCGGACAGGCGGTTCGAGCATCCTGCAGTATTCCGAATGTGTTTGTGCCTGCCGTGATTGGCGGCACCAAATATGTTGACGGTGGCCTGGTCAGTCCGATTCCGGTCAAGACCGCCAAAGATATGGGAGCAGATATTGTCATTGCCGTGGATATTTCTGCACGCCCAGATGGCAATAAAGCCCTCAACATGTGGGGTGTACTGGATCAGACCCTGAATATTATGGGACAGCAAAGCATTAATGAAGAGTTGAGCCAGGCCACTGTAGTGATTCAGCCTAAAGTCGGCCACATCGGTACTTTAGACCTGAAAGCCAGCAATGCCACCATTCTGGAAGGTGAAAAGGCTGCTCAGCTGAAAATCCGTACTATTGAAAAAGCCATTAGCAACTTTAAGCAGTCTCCCGCGGCATTTAAACCGCTACGTCCGGCAAAATTTTGATGCATGAATTTTTTATATTCATCTGCGGCCGCATCTGCTACATTGAAGATCAATCATATAAAGATGATGATTAATTAAATACTTAGCGATATAGGTCACGATATGGAATTAGTTCTTGAACCTTGGCACTGGTTTGTATTAGGCATCCTTCTGATTCTATCGGAATTACTACTGCCCGCATTTGCTGCCCTGTGGTTCGGGATCGGTGCCATCATGGTTGGCGTCCTGTACTGGATGTTCCCGATGATGGGACTGACGACCCAGCTCCTGACCTGGATCGTACTTTCTGTTCTGTGTACGCTGCTCTGGTTTAAGTTTATCAAGCCACTTTCCATTGATAAGACCAAAGCCGGTCTATCGCGTGAAGCGACCATTGGTCAGGTGGGCATGGTGATTCAGACTAATCTGGATCATGGGCAAATCCGGGTGCGCTTTCCGATGCCAGTTTTAGGTTCGGATGAATGGGAATGCCGAACTCTGGACCCAGTTCAGGTCGGAGACCGCGTTCGCGTCGTGGATATTCTGGGTAATGATCTAGTCGTACAACCCCACAGCACGAATTATCAAAATCAATAAGGTGAATAAGCTATGTCTGGTGGTTCTATCATTGTTATCGCGTTTCTGGCCTTTGTTGCGATTACCATTTTTAAAGGTGTGCGGATTGTGCCGCAAGGCTACAAATGGATCGTACAGCGTCTGGGTAAATACCACACCACGCTAAATCCGGGTCTGAATTTTGTCATTCCTTATGTGGATGAAGTCGCCTATAAAGTCACAACCAAAGATATCGTTCTGGATATTCCCTCACAGGAAGTGATTACCCGTGATAACGCGGTTCTGCTGATGAATGCCGTGGCCTATATCAACCTGACCACACCAGAAAAAGCCGTGTACGGGATTGAAAACTATTCCTGGGCGATTCAGAACCTGGTACAAACCTCACTGCGTTCGATTGTCGGTGAAATGGATCTGGACGATGCTTTATCTTCACGTGATCATATCAAGGCACGTTTAAAATCCAGTATTTCCGATGATATCTCGGACTGGGGAATTACCTTAAAAACTGTAGAAATTCAGGATATTAAACCTTCTATCACCATGCAGACTGCGATGGAAGAACAGGCTGCTGCTGAACGTCAGCGTCGTGCAACCGTCACCAAAGCTGATGGTGAAAAACAGGCTGCAATTCTGGAAGCAGATGGCCGTCTGGAAGCCTCACGTCGTGATGCCGAAGCACAAGTGGTACTGGCTGAGTCTTCACAACGTGCAATTGACATGGTGACTTCCGCCATTGGTGATAATGAAATTCCGGTCGCCTATTTACTCGGTGAACAGTATATTAAAGCCATGCAGGATATGGCCAAATCGCCAAATGCCAAGACGGTAGTACTTCCAGCCGATGTGTTAAATACGATCCGTGGTGTTATGGGTCGCCCTAACTAATTGATTTTTTCACTTTATATAGGCAGCCTGAGGGTTGCCTATTTTTATTCGCACAAGAAAATCTCAGCAAAAATTGTGAATTTATGGTTAAATTTCGCGTTTATTTTTGAAATCTACTGGATTTGATGTTGCCTGGCTTTCGGATTAAAGCTTTTCGCAGCTGTCTTATTCCTTGTTTCGATCTACTGTCCAACTTAAAAATGGATACCGTATGAGCTCCCTAAATCCAACCTTAATTACTTTTCTTTTCTATATTGTCGCAATGGTGGTGATTGGCCTGATGGCTTATCGCGCGACAAGCAACTTTTCCGATTACATCTTAGGGGGCCGACGTTTAGGGAGTTTTGTCACTGCACTTTCTGCAGGGGCTTCCGACATGAGTGGCTGGCTCCTGATGGGCCTGCCCGGTGCGATTTATCTTTCCGGTCTGTCTGAAATGTGGATTGCCATCGGTCTGATTATTGGTGCCTGGCTCAACTGGCTACTGGTCGCTGGCCGTTTACGCGTACATACCGAAGTCCAGCACAATGCCCTGACCCTGCCGGATTATTTCTCGAATCGTTTTAACGACCAGAAGAAAATCCTGCGTATTGTTTCGGCTTTCGTGATTCTGATTTTCTTTGCGATTTACTGTGCTTCCGGCATGGTCGCAGGTGCACGCCTGTTCGAAAGCATGTTTGACATGTCTTACAGCACTGCGCTCTGGATCAGTGCGATTGCCACCATCAGCTATGTGTTTATTGGTGGCTTCCTGGCTGTGAGCTGGACCGATACCATTCAGGCGGGTCTGATGATCTTCGCCCTGTTGCTAACGCCAATCGTGACATTGATGGCATTTTCAGATATGTCCCAGGTGACTTTGGCACTGGAAGCTGCTCGTCCTCAAGCAATGAATATTCTGGGTGATCTGAGCTTTGTTGCGATTATTTCCCTACTCGCCTGGGGTCTGGGTTACTTTGGCCAGCCGCATATTCTGGTGCGCTTCATGGCAGCAGATTCGGTGAAGTCGATTCCAAATGCACGCCGTATTGGCATGACCTGGATGATTCTATGTCTTGGCGGTGCGGTGGCAGCCGGCTTCTTTGGTATTGCTTATTTCCAGCAGCATCCAGAACTGGCAAGCGTGGTGAATGCCAATCCTGAAACAGTATTTATGGAACTGACCAAAATCCTGTTTAACCCATGGATTGCAGGTGTGGTGCTTGCTGCCATTCTTGCCGCAGTAATGAGTACTTTAAGCTGTCAGCTTCTGGTCTGCTCAAGTACCCTGACGGAAGATTTCTATAAGTCTTTCCTGCGTAAAAATGCCTCGCAAAAAGAACTGGTCTGGGTTGGTCGTTTGATGGTACTGCTGATTGCCTTGTTGGCGATCTGGATGGCAGGTAATCCTGAATCTAAAGTGCTGGGTCTGGTGGCTTATGCATGGGCAGGTTTTGGTGCCGCTTTTGGTCCATTGATTATCCTGTCATTGTTCTGGAAACGCATGACCTTGAATGGTGCTTTAGCCGGTATGATCGTGGGTGCAGTCGTGGTTATTTTCTGGAAGAATCTGTTTGCAGACACTGGCCTGTATGAAATCGTTCCTGGCTTTATCTGTTCAATGCTGGCAATTGTGGTGGTGAGTCTGATGGGTAAAGCACCAACAGCAGAAGTGACTGACCGTTTTGAAGAAGCTGAACGTCTGTACAACGAAAGCAAATAATTCTGTAGCAACTAAAAAGAGGACTTCAAGTCCTCTTTTTTTATGGAATTACTTTAAACCTTGTAAGGAAAATAATTTTCCAATCAGCTTTTGCGCGTGAGCAGGAACTGGGTAATTTGCCTCAACTCTTCCGCCCCTTCAAAATGGTTCAAGGCATTGATCGCCTGATCATGTAATTGCTGGGCATAGGCTTTGGCCTGCTCCAAACCCATCAATGCCGGATAGGTCGATTTTTCTACCTGTTCATCCTTGCCGGCTGTTTTCCCCAACACTTCGGTATCGGAAATAATATCCAAAATATCATCCTGTACCTGAAAGGCCAGACCAATCGCCTGTCCAAACTCACGTAATTTAGGAATGGCCAGATCGGTACCCTCAAAAATAGTCACCGCCGCCATCATGATCGCGGCACTAATCAAAGCACCGGTTTTATTGCGATGAATATTTTCCAGTGCTTGCTGATCGATTTTCTTGCCTTCAGACTGCAAATCTAAAACCTGACCATTCACCATTTTCGAAGAAGCGGTTGCCAGAATCTGCATCTGCTTCAGTACAATGGAAGCTTCTACCGCTGGCCCCTGATCAAACAGACGACTGCTCAAAGTTTCAAAAGCCATAGACTGCAGGATATCACCTGCCAGCAACGCTGTATCTTCCCCATAAGCTACATGGCAGGTCGGCTGGCCACGACGTAGCAAATCATTGTCCATACACGGCAGATCATCATGGGCCAGTGAATAGCAGTGAATAAACTCGATCGCAACCGCTGCACGGCGCACTGCAGCGCTATTCTGGTTGGGTTTTAATGCGGCGGTGGCATAGCATAGTGCTGGACGTACTCGTTTACCGCCAAGCATCACAGCATGATGGACTGCCGACCTTAAAGGTTCCGGAATAGCAAAGGCTTCCAGAGCGGTCAATAAATCCTGTTGAATGCGGTGTTGTGCTTGAGTGAGTGCATGGGTTGATACGTCAGTGATAGATGACACATTCGCCTCGAATACGTAGTCCAGAAGAATAAAATGACAAGCGAATAAATGCCTGTACGCTGATCAGGCATTGTACCTAGAAATGCCTTGAATTTTCAGCCATAAATTGAATTGTTCTGCTGAAATTTGCTATTCAACATCAAATAAGCAAGTCAGAGATTTTAAACCATAAAAAAACCACCGCAGAACCGGTGGTTTTATTCAGGTTAAATGTATGCACAGCATTTAAACGAGAACATCTTCTGGTACGCGCACCCAGCCTTCCATCAAGACGCGGGCACTCCGGCTCATGATGGCCTTTTTCACTTTCCACTCACCATTTTCAAAACTTGCTTGTGCACCGACTCTCAACGTCCCGGAAGGATGACCGAAACGCACCGCTTCACGCTCTACTCCGCCTGCGACCCGGTTCACCAGTGTTCCGGGAATTGCTGCAGCTGTACCAATCGCCACCGCAGCCGTACCCATCATGGCATGATGGAGTTTACCCATAGACAAGGCACGAACCAGAATATCGGTGTCTGATTCAGTGACAGTTTTGCCACTTGAAGAGGTATAGCTACTCGGTGGTGCAACAAAGGCAATTTTTGGCGTGTGTTGTCGGGTTACGGCTTCTGCAATATTCTGAATCAGTCCCATCTGCTTCGCCGCATAGGCACGAATTGTCTCAAATTTTGTCAGGGCTGCTACGTCATTATTGATATGATCCTGAAGCTCTGTGCCCTTATAGCCGAGATCTCCCGCATTTAAAAATACAGTTGGAATGCCGGCATTAATCATGGTCACTTCGAAGCTGCCAATATTGGGCACTTCCAAAGTATCGACCAGATTGCCTGTCGGAAACATCGAACCACCTTCAGCATCGTCATCGGCTGGATCCAGAAACTCGATCTGCACTTCCGCCGCAGGAAAGGTTACGCCATCCAGTTCAAAATCACCCAATTCCTGCACTTGACCATCTTGCATCGGCACATGTGCAATAATGGCTTTCTGGATATTGGCCTGCCAGATCCGTACCGTGCATAACCCATTTTCAGGAATACGTTCGGCATCGACCAGACCATTGGAAATGGCAAATGCTCCCACTGCCGCGGTCAGATTGCCGCAGTTACCGCTCCAGTCTACAAAAGGACGGTCAATTGACACCTGACCAAATAAATAATCGACATCATGATCAGCGTGCAGGCTTTTTGACAGAATGACCGTTTTACTAGTACTGGAACTGGCACCACCCATACCATCAATCTGCTTCCCATAAGGGTCTGGACTACCAATCACGCGCAGCAAAAGCTGATCACGAATCCGGCCCGGCTGTTGTGCTGCTATAGGCAGGTCATCCAGCTTAAAGAAAACACCTTTACTGGTGCCTCCACGCATATAGGTGGCAGGAATCTTGATTTGGGCGGCAAAACTCATGAATTATTTCATCCTTTGACTTGTCTTTGTTTTCGTACGGGTTATTCAATATTTATATTCAAAGTATAGTATGTTGAAAGCAGAACTGCTTGACTGCCAGACCTTAGTATAAAAAAACGGCATTTGTGTTTTATCCAAGAAAAAAGAGAACTCGTCAGTTACACTTTCAATAAAATTAATATATTGATTCATTTATATTTTATTTCAATTATTTATATGAATATTTTTTATCATTCCTTCAACAATATTTCATTCTTAGGATGGACTAGGCTTCTTTAGTCTGATCAATTACAATCAGCCACTTATCATTTTCCATTGTCGGGCTGAACACTTTGAATAACGAGTCTTCACAACTTCAGCGTGGCTTAAAGAACCGTCATATTCAGTTGATCGCCATGGGCGGTGCAATTGGCACAGGCTTATTCTTAGGTTCCGCACAGGTGATCCAATCTGCGGGTCCTTCTATTATTTTAGGCTATGCCATTGGGGGCCTGATTGCATTTTTAATCATGCGTCAATTGGGTGAGATGATTGTTCATGAACCTGTCGCAGGTTCATTCAGCCATTTTGCTTATAAATACTGGGGCAAATTCCCTGGTTTCCTTGCGGGTTGGAACTACTGGATTTTGTATATCCTGGTGGCCATGACCGAACTTACTGCGGTTGCGAAATATATTAACTACTGGTGGCCGCATATTCCAGCCTGGGCATCGGTATTGTTTTTCTTTATCGTGATTACACTGGTCAATCTCGGCAATGTGAAATTCTACGGTGAATCAGAATTCTGGCTTTCCATCATTAAAGTGACTGCGGTCATCTCGATGATTGTCTTTGGCCTGTATCTGATCCTGACTGCTGATGCTTCTTCAGGCGCATCTTTTACTAACCTTTGGACCGCGGGCGGTTTCTTCCCGAATGGTTTTGAAGGTCTGTTCTACATGCTGGCATTCTTAATGTTTGCCTTCGGTGGTATCGAACTCATTGGTATGGCGGCTGCAGAAGCTGAAAATCCGGAAAAAACTATTCCGAAAGCCATTAATCAGGTGGTTTTCCGTATTCTGATTTTCTATGTCGGTGCTTTGACGATTCTGTTGTCACTCGTGCCTTGGAATCAGCTTGAGCTTGGTGGTCTGGACAAAAGTCCGTTCGTGATGATTTTCAGCCAGCTTGGCATTGACTGGGCAGCACACTTACTGAACTTTATTATCCTGACAGCAGCATTGTCTGTATATAACAGTGGTATGTACGCCAACAGCCGTATGCTCTATGGTCTGGCTCAACAAGGAAATGCACCTAAAGTCTTCATGAAAGTGAATAAGCAAGGTACGCCAATTCCTGCTGTATTGTTCTCTGCCGCGCTGATTTTTGGCTGTGTACTACTTAATTACTTCGTGCCTGAAGATGCCTTAAGCCATCTGATTTACATCGTAGTCGGTGCATTGGTATTGAACTGGGCCATGATTACGCTGACCCATCTCAAGTTCATTCAGAGCATGAAAAAGCTAGGACAGAAGACTTCCTTCCCTGCGCTGTGGTCTCCAGCGGGCAATATTCTGGTTCTTGGTTTTATTCTTACGATTCTTTACATCATGTGGACGCAAGGATTCCAGGAATCTATTTTGATGATCCCGCTTTGGATCGTGGTCATGTTCGGTCTGTTTAAGTTACTTAAGCCTAAAAATACCTAGACAACTCCTGTAGCTATGAGTCCTTAAAAGTTATTGCTTCGGCAATAACTTTTTTTTGTATTTTTTACAGTACAATAGCCTTCTTTTCGCGCCCTTAGCTTAACTGGATAGAGCAGTTGCCTCCTAAGCGACCGACGTGGGTTCGAGTCCCGCAGGGCGCACCATCCTTTCAAAATGTGATCTATACTTCAAAAAATTAGCGTTAATCTTCATATTTTTAGAATATTTTTTATACAAAAAATCATTTTTTCTTCATTATTTTATTTCTATTACTTTCAAATACTTATTTCAAAATGAGGCTATTTTTTGGTGTAAAAACTCTATTTTGATGCTTTTTTAGACTAATTAGTTTTTTCTAGAGCATTTACTCTTATTTTAATTGTGCTATTTTTGTCACATGGAGTAACAAATGATTGCGGATAAATACCCGAAATCTCCAAGAATTTAATAAGTGCAAACAACAACGCTAGATATAAATTTGTACCTCAAGGAAAGACGTAAATGAAATTAAAAACATTAACTACTGCAATGATTCTTGCAACTGTACCAATGACGGGTGCTTTTGCAGCAGCTCTAGATCGTTCAGGCCAATCAATGGCGGCCTTCCTGCAACCAGGTAATTATTTTGAAGCAGGTATTTCTGTCCTAGACCCAGATGTATCTGGTAAAGAAGCTGGTACAAGTGAAACACGCCGTAATATTGATGATATGGCTGGTGATTACTATTTCCCAAGTGCAGCATTAAAGTTTCAACCTACTGAAAAATTCTCAGTTGGTATTTTATATGATCAACCATATGGTGCTGATGCTGAATACCAAGGCACTAATGTCTTTACTTCAAACCCAGGTACAGACACTATCTTATCAACTGGTGCAATAAACAATATTGTACGTGCTAGAGCAGTTGCAGCTCTTGAAGCCCTAGGAGCACCAGTAAATGAACAAACGCTTGCAGGTGCTGAAGCACAAGTTAGAAGTAGTCCAGCTTTTCAACAGTTAACTGGAGCACTGGCTATAGGTAATAATTTCTTAGGTGAAGGTAATACTAAGGTTGAAGTAGATACTCAAAACCTGTCTTTAGTATTGGGTTACCAACCGACTGAAAACTGGAATATCTATGGTGGTGGTGTTTATCAAACTGTTAAAGGTAATCTAAGCTTACGCGGTCAAGCATACAGCCTTTTTAATGGTTATGATGCGACGTTTAAGGAAACAAGTGGTACAGGTTGGTTAGCAGGTTTAGCTTTCCAGATTCCAGATATTGCTTTAAAAGCTTCTGTAACTTATCGTTCTGAAATTGATCATGATGTTTCAACTTCTGAAGACTTATCGCTTCTAAACTTTCCTTTATTAACAACTGTATTAGGTGGTTTAGGTGTTTCTCCTGCCCAACTTGCTACTCTAGATGATTCTGGAAAAACCAAAATTACTACACCTCAATCTGTAAACTTGGATTTCCAAACAGGTGTTATGGCAAATACGGTAGCTTTTGCGAATGTCCGTTGGGTAGACTGGTCAAACTTTTCTATTCGTCCTTATCAATTCGGTAATATCAGTGAAGCTGTAGGACCTTTGGTAGGTCGTCCAGATGGCTTCAATCTTGTTGAATATGAAGATGACCAAATTTCAGCAACTGTAGGTGTCGGCCGTAAGTTTAATGACCTCTGGGCTGGTAACGTATCTGTAGGTTGGGACTCTGGTGCAGGTAACCCTGTATCTACACTTGGTCCAACTGAAGGTTATTGGAATGTAGGCTTAGGTCTTCAGTACAGTCCAACACCAGCTACTTTCATCGCGGGTGGTGTTAAATACTTCATGTTAGGTGATGCAAAAGCACAAACAGGCGCGCAAGCTGGTAGTTCTGAATACGTCGCTGAATTTGAAGACAATAAAGCATGGGCATATGGCTTAAAAATGGGTTACCGTTTCTAAGATATCCTTAATAAAAAAACCACCTTCGGGTGGTTTTTTTAACTTTTTTACTCTATTTTTATTCACTTGCATATCATTCGATTATTTTAGCACCAATTAAAATTAACAGAACTTCAATCCTTTCACATTATTCAAAGTTAATTTAATCTGATATTTTTCATATATTTATACCAATAAAATTAGTATAAAAACTCTAATCAAGCTCTTTCCTTAACCGCCTTAGTTCATTTCTTCAACAGAGCTGAGTATTTACTCTTTTTAAAATTATGTTACTTTTCCTGCACATTTTTGTTACAGATGGCATCAGGGAACGTACCATGAAGCTCAATAAAATTTATTCTGCTATTTTACTTAGCACTTTACCTCTTTCTGCAGTTCAAGCAGCTGGCCTAGACCGTTCTGGTCAATCTATTTCTGCTTTTTTACAGCCGGGTAATTATGCTGAAGCAGGTATTACTGTGATTGATCCTAGCGTATCTGGAAAATCTATTCCTCAACTAGGTAATGAATCTATCAGCGACATGGCAGAAGACTACTACTTTCCATCTGCTGCTATTAAAGTTCAAGCAACTGATAAAATATCTTTAGGTCTGATTTATGATCAACCTTATGGTGCCGATTCAATTTATCCAACAAATAATGTAAGTTTTTCACAAGTAAATCCTCTTAGTACTCAACGAGAAAGCACTCAAGTAGAAGTAAAAACTAATAACCTTACAGCTTTAATCGGTTATCAACCAACTGAAAACTGGAATTTTTATGCTGGACCTGTTTGGCAAACTGTAGAAGCTAAAATTGCATTACGAGGTGCAGCTTATGGAAATTCGGGCTATGATATTAAACTTGATGAAGAAGAAGCTTGGGGCTGGCTTGCTGGTTTCGCTTATCAAATCCCTGAAATTGCTTTAAAAGCAGCTATTACTTATCGTTCAGAAATCGATCATGAGGCAAATTCAACAGAGAGCTTTGGATTTGGAACTATTGCATCGCCTCTTTCACCAGATGTTACAGCTACAACACCTCAATCTGTAAATTTAGATCTTCAAACAGGTATTGCAGCAAATACTTTAGCCTTTGCTAACGTACGCTGGGTAAATTGGAGCCAATTTGCAGTAACACCTAATTTATTAAAATTACGCTCAGGTAGTAATTTGATTGACTACTCAGATGATCAATGGTCTGCAAATGTTGGTGTTGGCCGTAAATTTAGCGACAAATGGTCTGGCTCTGCTTTAGTAAGTTATGACTCAGGTGCAGGTAATCCTGTAACAACACTAGGACCAACCGAAGGTTACTGGGGTGTAGGTTTAGGTGGACAATATAGCCCAGCCGAAAATTACTTTATTCAAGCAGGTGTTCGCTATATGTGGTTAGGTGACGCTGAGGCTAAAGCAGGCCCTAATGTTGTAGGAGAGTTCACCGATAACACTGCAATCGCATATGGCATGAAAATCGGTTACCGCTTCTGATTTTTTGATAGATTCAATAAAAAAGGCGCTTATAGCGCCTTTTTATTTACTTAAATTCTTTAAGCAGGGATATCACGCACTGAAGCATTACGAATTGCTTCTTTTAACGCATCATAACCACGAATTGGCGGGAATTGCGGGAATTCAGCAATCACATTTTCAGGCGCATCAAATAGGAAACCATGGTCTGCCTCACCTAACATTGTAGTATCGTTATAAGAATCCCCTGCCGCAATCACACGGAAATTCAAACCATGCAGTGCTTTAACAGCCTGACGTTTTTGATCTGGCTGACGAAGTTTATAGGCTGAGATCATGCCCGCTTCATCCGTTTCCAGTTTATGACAGAAAATCGTCGGCCAATCCAGTTGCTTCATCAATGGATGTGCAAATTCATAGAAAGTATCTGAAAGAATAATCAATTGAAAATGCGTACTCACCCATTTCACAAATTCTTTTGCTCCTGGGAATGGACCCATTTCTGCAATCACTTCCTGAATATCGTTCAAGCCTAAACC
This sequence comes from Acinetobacter sp. YH01021, assembly GCF_013420255.1. Taxonomy (GTDB): domain Bacteria; phylum Pseudomonadota; class Gammaproteobacteria; order Pseudomonadales; family Moraxellaceae; genus Acinetobacter. The sequence continues at coordinate 96,614 of NZ_VOYO01000008.1, read as the reverse complement.
GTGCTGTTTTAAAATATTCAGACGTTGGGTCATCAGTACATCATAGTCAGGAATGTCACGAGTCGTCGCTTCAAGCTCTTTAATACCGGTTTTTTTGGCAAAGTTAATCCAGATTTCTGGAACCAACACACCTTCTAAATCTAGACATACGACTTCCATGAACATTCCCTCTAAGTTGTATTGAAAAAATTTTGCACTATCATAGCTGAAGAAACAGATTTTGCACTGTACTTTTTTAAATCTATTTTTTTAATAAGTATTTATTTTTTAGTGATAAGTCAATTAAATCAATTCTATTAAAATAGATGTGAAATTAACTAATATAGGCCATGTCCTTTCCAAGCCTATATCGCCAGGACTCTCATGACCATCATTCCTACTATTGATCGTATTGATGCGCTTGCATCTGAATATGCAGATAAATCGCCCAATGAAATTTTGGCACTTGCACTGGGCCAGCAAGGTGAAATTGCGATTTCATTTTCTGGTGCTGAAGATGTTGTATTGATTGATATGGCATCGTATCTCGGTAAACCGTTCCGGGTATTCAGTCTGGACACTGGCCGTCTACATGCAGAGACGTATCAGTTTATTGAACGGGTGCGTAAGCATTACAACATCGAAATTGAAATCTGCTTCCCTGAAACTGATGCAGTACAAAATTTAGTGACCACCAAAGGTTTATTCAGTTTCTTTGAAGATGGCCATCAGGAATGTTGCGGTATACGCAAGGTTCAACCGCTACGTAAAAAACTGGCGACGCTGGATGGCTGGATTACTGGTCAGCGCAAAGACCAAAGTCCGGGTACACGCAATGAAATTCCTGTGGTTCAGGCAGATTCAGGTTTCTCCGGTCCGGGAAAACAGTTGATCAAGTACAATCCTCTAGCCAACTGGTCCAGTGCAGATGTCTGGAGCTATATCCGTATGATGGAAGTCCCTTATAATGCCTTGCATGAAAAAGGTTTTGTTTCTATCGGCTGTGAACCTTGTACTCGCCCTGTGCTGCCAAATCAGCATGAACGCGAAGGCCGCTGGTGGTGGGAAGAAGCTACCCATAAAGAATGTGGCTTACATGCTGGCAATCTAAAAAGATAAAGTTAAGTTTTATCGCTCCTATTGATTGAAAGGCTATTTTTTTAATAAAGATAGTCTTTTTTAATTGATAATTTTACATTTAGTGACAAGATAGAAATTACCTTTTATCGGGATAATATTATTTTAATTAAAGAATTGATAAAATTTTAGCTCATTGATTTATTTGCATAAAATGTGAAATTGAACACAATGCTATTCTTCTAATAACACATAATTATTAAGTTACACTCCACTTCGCCTAGAAAATACTATTTTTAGAAATCTATTTTAAAACTAAAATTTTCACATTTCATAAACTTAGGAAGATATTTTGTTCTTGTCAATAGCCACTTTTTCACAGTTGAGGCAAGATAAAGCAGTTCATTTATATGCTAAAAAAGATATACTTTAAAAACTAAAGTAATAATTCTAACAAGGCCTTTTAGCAAAAAAGCCATAGAGAATGCAGTGAGGCAATCCACGCTATGCGTCCATTACATCCAATTGATTTTATTTTCTTAACTTTAGAGAAACGGCAGCAGCCTATGCATGTAGGTGGACTATTTTTATTCCAAATTCCCGACAATGCGTCAGCTTCCTTTATTCAGGATCTAGTCACGGATATCCAAAATTCGAAATGCTCTCCAATCCCACCTTTTAACAACTATTTAAACGGCCTGTTTTGGGATGAAGACCAGGAATTTGATTTAGATCATCATTTTCGTCATATTGCCCTGCCAAAACCGGGCCGTATCCGTGAATTGCTGACCTATATTTCTCAAGAACATAGTGCCCTGATTGATCGTGCCAAACCTTTATGGACCTGTCATATCATTGAGGGCATTGAAGGTAATCGTTTTGCCATGTATTTCAAAATTCACCATGCTATGGTGGATGGAATCGCTGGCATGCGTCTGGTAGAAAAGTCGCTTTCACATGATCCAAATTCCAAGAGTATTGTACCGCCATGGTGTGTGGAAGGCCCACGTGCCAAACGCCTTAAAGCACCTAAAGTGAACAGGTTTAAAAATGTCCTGCAGACCATTAAGGGGCAACTGGAATGTGCGCCACGAGTTGCTTATGAACTGTCGCAAACCGTCATGAAAGATATGGGACGCAATCCGGATTATGTATCCAGCTTTCAGGCGCCAAGCAGTATTCTGAATCAACGCGTCAGTGCTTCACGTCGCTTTGCAGCCCAGTCTTTCGAATTTTCACGTTTACGTCATATTTCTAAGGCATTGGGCGTGACCATTAATGATATCGTCCTGGCCATTTGTTCAGGTGCATTACGTGAATATTTATTATCGCAAAATGCCTTACCGAAAAAACCGTTAATTGCTATGGTTCCAGCTTCTGTTCGCAGTGACGATTCAGATATATCCAACCGTATTACCATGATTCTGGCCAATCTGGGCACGCATAAAGAAGATCCGCTAGAACGTCTCAAGATCGTACGTCGCAGTGTGCTGAGTGCCAAAGAACGCTTCAAACGTATGAATGCCAACCAGATTTTGAACTATAGTGCCTTTGTCTACGGTGCAGCAGGTCTGAATATTGCCTCCGGTTTAATGCCGACACGTCAGGCGTTTAACGTCATTATTTCCAATGTACCTGGGCCACAAGAACCATTGTATTGGAATGGTGCACGTCTTGAAGCACTTTATCCGGCTTCCATCGTACTGGATGGTCAGGCCTTGAATATCACTATGACCAGCTATCTAGACAAACTGGAAGTCGGCTTGACCGCATGTCGTAATGCCCTGCCGAAAATGCAGAACTTGCTGACGCATCTGGAAGAAGAAATTCAACGTTTTGAACTTATTGTAGATGGCGAACCTGTCCCAAAGTTACGGGCGGTAAGCTAGCCGCGGATGAATAAATAAGATAGATGGGCTGCCAAAGGTGCTGATCATTTTTGCCAGTCTTTGAGCACAGAATAAAGGGACCGATCTGGTCCCTTTTCTTTATTTTTGAAATCTTTTTAAATTATTTTAGAACTTTTTGGAAGACTTCTCGATTTAAACGTCTACCAAATTATTTTTGACAAGTTAGAAACAATGCACAAATGCAGTCAGCTTTTAATAGTACGGCACTGTTGTAATAATTGATGGCAGACGTTACGGATCATGCTCGCGGTAATTTGAACTTCATTACCGCGCTCATCAACGATATATCCCGCATGTACAGTCTTTGGTTCTAATACGTGTTTTAGGCCTTTATGGATTACTGCTTTACTCATACTCATCACACACTCCTTTTGCTAAGCCTGAAACTGGGAGAAACGGCTTTGGCTAATTCATGCATCTAGTATTGTAAATAAAGGCCCTGTTGTAAAATTTCAGATGTAACAAGTGTTTAACGATATTCTGTTACAATTTCAGCTGAGAATGATATCGTATTGCTCTTGCGTATACAGATTTTCCACTTGGAACTTAATCACGCGATTAATGAAATGTTCTAGATCAGCGACTGCAGGCGCTTCTGCCGTCAATAATCGATCAATGACAGCCGGATGCGCGACGACAGTAAAGCCACTCTGTGACTCATAAGCACGGGCATAACGCAAAATTTCCCTGAATATTTCGTAACATACTGACTCGGCCGTTTTGACATAACCACGTCCCTGACAGGTTGGACAAGATTCACAGAGCAGATGTTCCAGTGATTCACGGGTTCGTTTTCGGGTCATTTCCACCAAGCCCAGTTCCGAAACCTGAGTGATCTTGGTTTTGGCGTGGTCACGTTCCAGCATGCGCTCAAATTGTTTCATTACTTCTTCACGATGCTGTGCTTCCTGCATATCAATGAAATCAATGATAATGATGCCGCCGAGATTACGCAGACGTAACTGACGTGCGATGACATCCGTCGCTTCCATATTGGTTTTAAAAACCGTATCTTCCAGCGAACGACCACCAACATAAGAACCAGTATTGACATCAATCGTGGCCATGGCTTCAGTCTGGTCAATCATCAGATAACCGCCGGACTTCAATGCGACTCGGGTTTGCAATGCCTTTTGCAGATCTTCTTCGACATTATACAAGTCAAAAATTGGCCGCTCGCCCGGATAATGCAGCAAACGGTCTTTCATATTCGGGACAAATTCTTCGACAAATTCCTGCAGCTTGGCATGAATTTCACGTGAATCCACGTAAATTTTAGCAGTTTCTTCATTGGCCAGATCACGAATCACCCGTTGCGGCAAAGGCAATTCTTCAAAGATCAAAGACGGTACTGCAATAATCTTTTGCTTGCGCTGGATATATTCCCAAAGCTTGGCCAGATAAGCCATATCCTGTGCAATGGCTTCTTCTTCAATCCCTTCTGCCGCAGTACGTACAATCACTGAACCTGGCAGCTTATGTTCTGCCTGAATCCGCTCAATGATCGAACGCAAGCGATTGCGCTCTTCCTCGGATTCAATCCGTTGCGATACACCGATATGATTGCCATATGGCATCAGCACCAAATAACGCGAAGGAATCGACAGATCGGTAGACAGGCGTGCGCCTTTGGTACCGAGCATATCTTTCATCACCTGAACCGTGAGGACTTGTCCCGGTTGAAGTAGCTCAAAGACATTCGGGGTTGGCTGATTGCGGGGCCAGACCATATCATTGATATGTAAAAACGCAGTACGAGAAAGTCCGATATCCACGAAAGCAGCCTGCATGCCGGGTAAGACCCGCACCACTTTTCCTTTATAGACATTCCCTACCAGGCCACGCTTGGCCGTACGCTCGACAAACAGTTCATTGACCGTGCCGTTTTCAATTAACGCGACCCGACATTCCATCGGCGTGACGTTAATCAACAACTCGTCAGACATAACTACACTCAAAACATTATAAGAATTCTTTTCAGCAGTTAATTTAATGCCTTAACCGTCTGTAATAACTGTACTGTCTCATATAAAGGCAAGCCAACCACATTGGAATAACTGCCCTGTATTTTTGGAATATAACGTGCTGCAATTCCTTGAATTGCATAAGCCCCTGCTTTACCCAGTGGCTCACCTGTCGCCCAGTAACTTTCCATATCTGCAGCGCTCAGGATTTGAAATTCGACCTGTGTGCGTACCACTATACTGTATTTTTCATGCTTTGTACGAACACAGACACCACTATAGACATCATGCCATCGACCGGAGATTTTTGTCCACATTTCAATCGCATGTTGTTTGGATTCAGGTTTGCCCAGAATCTCCTGATCCACCCCCAGACTGGTATCGGCAGCGATGATGATGGCATCCGGATAACGCTCGGCCACGGCATCTGCTTTGGCTCGTGCCAGACGTTCAACATAGACCGCGACGGATTCGCCTTCATGTACAGATTCGTCGATCTCAGGACTGTAAATCTCAAAGCACAGTCCGAGCTGCTGTAACAACTCACGACGCCGGGGTGAGCTGGAAGCCAGAATTATATACGCCATTTTTTGAGCACATAATAAATAGCAGGCCAAACCAGAATACTGGTCAGCATCGGAATCCAGTGCCGTGCATAAGAAAATTGCACGCCAGCTATAATCTGGGTAAAAAAGATCATCAGCAGATATGCGACAATCGCCAGCCCCATAATCACCCAGAGATTATTAAAGGTCAGGATACGGCGTTCACGGGTCAGAAAGCGAGCTAAAAAGGCAATAATGATAAAGCTCAGCGCATTCAGACCCAAAGGTGCATCCAGCAGCAGATCAATAAAAATACCCGTACCAAAGGCAAACCAGATCCCGCACCAGGTTGGCTGACATAACACCCAGAAGAGCATGATCATCAGCATAAACAGCGGACGCCAGCCCGAGAGATTATAGGAAAGTGGATAGACCATTAAAATAGAAGCCACAATCACCGAAATGACGATGGCCATTAAAGGGTCACGATGCTTTCTGGATTTCATCTTAGCGATTGACATGCGGTTGCTCCATCGCTAATGAATCGGAAAATAACACCACCACATGATGTCCACCGGCGAGTTGGGCTGCAGGCGTCACATCAATCTGGGCAAATTCACCGGAATTATGCCGTTGTACTTTGGACACCTGCCCTACCAGATAACCTGCCGGAAAATGTTGGCCCAAGCCCGAACTATAGACTTTTTCACCGACCTTGATATTGGCGCTGGTCGGTACATATTCCATTTTTAAACGTCCCAGATCACCCGTACCCGAGACAATGGCACGCATACCTGTATGTTCCAGGCGCACTGACAGTGAATGTTCTTTATCAGACAACAGCATGACCCGACTACTATGCGGATAGACATTGATAATCTGCCCCATGATACCCTTGTCATCCAGTACGGTTTGCCCGACTTTCAGCTCGTTATTCGAACCCCGGTTGATCACGATAATATGCCGTAATGGATCGGCATCGGTACCAATCACTTCGGCAATTTCAATACGTCCATCAATGATCAGTGGCGTGTCCAATAGACCGCGCAAACGGGTATTTTCAGCAGAAAGTTCAGAGATTTTTTGTAAGCGTACCTGTGCCTGTAGCAACTCGGCCTGCATCGCGGTATTTTCCCGGCGCAACTGAGCTTCAGACTTGGTTTGTTGATTCAACCACTCTCGCGACAATACCGGATAACTGGCCACCGCATAAATAGGATTATAAGCAGCGTACAGGACATCCCTTGCAGGTTGAACAACATGCGGCATGCGCCAATCAAAGAAAAGCACCACCAGGCATGTTACCAATGCAATGATAAAAGAGCGAAAAGATGGCGGTTGTCGAGAAAACAGATGTGCTTGCACCCGCCGAATCCTTTTCTTAGCCTACGAATAACATGTCATGATTTGGGTTGTCGAAAAATTCGAGTACCTTGCCTCCACCACGTGTCACGCATGATAGTGGATCTTCTGCAACCACCACTGGCAGGCCAGTTTCTTTGGCAAGCAGTTTGTCCAGGTTACGCAACAATGCACCACCACCGGTTAACACGATACCACGTTCAGCGATGTCCGAAGAAAGCTCAGGAGGTGTGTGTTCTAGCGCAGATTTCACAGCAGACACGATGTTTTGCAATGGATCAGAAATCGCTTGGGTGACTTCGTCAGAATTAACCACGATTGCGCGAGGCACACCTTCTGCGAGGTTACGGCCACGAACTTCAATTTCAAGCGGTTTAGCACCTTCATCTGGCAACGCCATACCCACTTCTTTTTTGATCACTTCAGCAGTGGTTTCGCCGATCACACAGCCATGCGCTTTACGCACATAGTTAATGATCTGCTCATCAAAGACATCACCGCCAATCCGTAAAGAGTCTGCATAAACACAACCTTGCAGGGAAATGATTGCAATTTCAGTGGTACCACCGCCAACATCGACCACCATCGAACCACAAGCCTGCTCAACTGGCATACCTGCACCAATCGCTGCTGCCATTGGCTCTTCAATTAAACGTACATCACGTGCGCCCGCATTAAACACGGCTTCACGAATGGCACGGCGCTCAACCAGAGTCGATTTACATGGCACGCAAACCACGACACGCGGTGCCGGAGTAAATAAACGGTTTTCATGTACTTTGCGAATGAACTGATTCAGCATGGTCTCAGTGACTTCAAAATCCGCAATCACACCGTCTTTCATAGGACGGATCGCTGAGATATTGGCTGGGGTACGACCTAGCATTTGCTTCGCTTCAAGACCGACTGCCGCAACAATTTTATGTGAACCACTATGACGGATGGCTACAACCGTTGGTTCATTTAATATAATGCCTCGTCCTGGCGCATAAATAAGTGTATTTGCTGTACCTAAATCAATGGCAAGATCGGGCGAAAACAAGCCTATTAGTCGTTTTAGAATCACGGGGACGTTCTCAGTTAAACTTTATATGGACGCAAGGTCGCCACTTTAACTAAATGTGATGATTTGGACAAGTCAATCGCTTATCATAACGCATGATAATTTGAATTTTTTTAATACTGATTAGGTAATATTATGTCTACATCGGATGCACAGCATTCTGCAGATTTAAGTGCAGAAACAGTTTCAGCTATTGCCAACCTTGCAAGGTTATCTCTCAATGATACGCAATCTGCTGAATATGCTCAAAGTTTAAATAAAATTTTAGGCATGATGGAAACCCTGAAAGGCATCAATACCGACGGTGTTGAACCACTGAAAAGCCCTTTCGACCACCCACAGCCTTTACGTGAAGATGTCGTGTCGGAAAGCAATCATCGTGAGGAATACCAAGCAGTTGCACCTACTGTACAGGACGGTTTGTATCTCGTCCCACGCGTGATTGAGTAATTATTACCCAGTTCATTCTTTTTATTAAATTAAACGTAAAGAATTATTTCTCATGACAGATTTACACCGCTTATCCATTCGTGAACTGACTGAAGGTTTGGCAAATGCTCAATTTTCATCCCGCGAATTGACTCAACACTATTTAAAACGCATCGAAAAAATTGATGCACAGGTCAAGGCTTATGTGACCGTGACTGCTGAACAGGCATTGGCTCAAGCTGATGCTGCCGATGCTGCAATCAAAGCTGGCAATGCCTCTGCCCTGACTGGTGTGCCAGTTGCCCACAAAGATATTTTCTGTACCCAAGGCATTAAAACCACTGCCGGTTCAAAAATGCTGGACAATTTTATCTCTCCTTACGACGCAACCGTTGTAGCGAAAGGTAAAGCTGCGGGCCTGGTCACTTTGGGTAAAGTGAACATGGACGAATTCGCGATGGGTTCGACCTCTGAGAACTCATATTACGGCGCAACTGCCAACCCTTGGAACCTGGGCCATGTCCCTGGTGGTTCTTCAGGCGGTTCTGCAGCAGCTGTGGCAGCGGATTTGGCACCATTTGCAACTGGTACTGACACCGGTGGTTCAATCCGTCAACCTGCATCATTCTGTGGTCTGACCGGTCTTAAACCGACTTACGGTCGTGTATCGCGCTTCGGTATGATTGCCTATGCATCATCACTAGACCAAGGTGGTCCAATGGCACGTTCTGCAGAAGACTGTGCTTACCTGATGAATGTCATGGCCGGTCATGATGCCAAAGATTCAACTTCAATGGATCAAGTGGTAGATAACTATGTCGCGAACCTGAACGCTACCTCAGTAAAAGGTTTACGCATTGGTATTCCAAAACAGTATTTTAATGTTGCTGGCCTAGCTGAAGATGTTAAAGCACGTGTCGAAGAATCACTTAAAAAGTTAGAAGAAATGGGCGCTACGCTTGTTGAGATCGACCTCAACATGACTGAAAGCTATGTTCCGACTTATTACCTGATCGCACCTGCCGAAGCTTCTTCGAACCTATCACGTTTTGATGGCGTACGTTATGGCTATCGCGCAGAAAATCCTGTGGACCTGATGGACCTGTACAAGCGTTCACGTTCAGAAGGTTTTGGTGCAGAAGTGCAACGCCGTATCCTGATTGGTACGTATGCCCTGTCTGCAGGTTATTACGATGCTTACTATGTAAAAGCACAGAAAGTACGTCGCCTGATCCAGCAAGATTTCCTTAAAGCATTTGAATCGGTCGATGTCATTGCAGCACCTTCTGCGCCAACGACTGCCTATAAAATTGGTGCAGATTTAACGCCAGTTGAAATGTACCTAGGCGATATTTATACGCTTGCGGTAAATCTGGCAGGTCTTCCTGCGATTAACGCGCCTGTCGGTTTTGACCAAAATAACTTGCCAGTTGGCTTACAGCTGATTGGTAATTACTGGTCAGAATCTCAATTGTTGTCTGTGGTACATCAGTATCAACAGGCCACAGATTGGCATACAAAACGCGCTGCAATTGCTGAGGAGAATGCATAATGGCTCAAGCTCAAAAATCGGCTAAACCAAAATCTAACCTGATTGAGGGTTGGGAAGTCGTTATTGGTATCGAGATTCACACCCAGCTTGCCACCAATACCAAAATTTTCTCGGGTTCATCGACTGTATTCGGTAATGATCCAAACACCCAAGCCAGCCTTGTAGATTTGGCCATGCCGGGCGTATTGCCGGTATTGAATAAAGAAGTGGTGGATCTTGCGATTCGCTTTGGTTTGGGTATCGATGCCTATATTGATCAGGCTTCTGTATTTGCACGTAAAAACTATTTCTACCCGGATTCACCAAAAGGCTACCAGATTAGCCAGATGGACAATCCGATTGTGGGCTTGGGTCATATCGACATCCAGCTTGAAGATGGCACGGTTAAACGGATTGGCGTAACCCGTGCACACCTTGAGGAAGATGCAGGTAAATCGATTCATGACCAGTTTGAAGGCATGTCTGGTATCGACTTGAACCGTGCCGGTACGCCACTGCTTGAAATCGTATCTGAACCAGATATGCGTTCGGTTGAAGAAGCGGTTGCTTATATTAAAGCGATTCATACGCTGGTGCGCTGGTTAGGCATTTCTGACGGCAACATGGCAGAAGGTTCATTCCGTTGTGACTGTAACGTGTCTTTACGTCGTCCGGGTCAACCCTTCGGTACGCGTTGCGAATTGAAAAACCTGAACTCATTCCGTTTTATTGAACAAGCGATCAATGTTGAAATTGAACGTCAAATGGAAATTCTAGAATGGGACGGCACCATTGATCAGGAAACGCGTTTATTCGACCCCGTGAAGATGGAAACGCGTTCTATGCGTTCAAAAGAAGAAGCGAATGATTACCGCTACTTCCCAGACCCAGACTTGTTGCCTGTGGTGATTGCTGATGAGCAAATCGAAGCAATTCGAGCGACTATGCCTGAGCTTCCTGCTGCACGTCGTGCGCGTTTCGTGGCGGACTTTGGTGTGACTGAGTATGATGCTCACGTTCTTACACTGACTCGTGAAATGTCAGAGTTTTACGAAGACGTGGTGAAAGCTGCTGGTGGCGCTGCGCAAGGTAAGATTGCTGCCAACTGGGTGATGGGTGAATTCTCAGGTGCTTTAAACAAAGCAGGTTTAGATTTGGCTGACTCTCCTGTTTCTGCTGAGAAACTGGGCGGTATGATCGCGCGTATTGTGGACAACACGATTAGCGGTAAGATCGCAAAACAAGTATTCGGCTTTATGTGGGACGAAGGCAAAACTGCGGACGAAATTATTGTTGAGAAAGGCTTGAAACAGGAAACTGATACAGGCGCGATTGAAGCGATTATTAAGGAAGTGCTTGCTGCCAACGAGAAGATGGTTGAAGAGTATAAATCTGGTAAAGAGAAAGCTTTTAACGGTCTAGTTGGTCAAGTGATGAAAGCATCTAAGGGTAAAGCCAACCCTGCACAAGTGAATGAGTTGATGAAGAAATTGATTGGTTGATTTAAACCATTAATTTGAATAAAAAAGCCTCGATTTATCGGGGCTTTTTTATATACTAAAACATCATAATTATTTGAATAAAAATAATGGAATCAATCGATGTCATCGTAGCTCTTATTGGCATAGTAGTAGCAATATTCTCTATTCCTAAATCCTTACATGCAATCGGCGAACACAAACGTAAAAAGTTTAAGGACGAATTAGATAATTTTATCGAATATTTTGAAAAATTTTATAAAGCAGATGAAAGTAAGTATCCCAAATTATTAAGAGATAAAGCTGCTCAAAATATTACTCGCTCCAAAGATATGAATGCAGAATTACTTCACTATTTAATCAATTTACATGAAAAGGGTTTAGTAAACTTTGATCAAGCCACAGATCATTACTACTGGGGAAGTAGATTTCTTACATATAACAGCAATAATAATGTAATTACTTTTAAAACAAAGAGATATACCTCAAGTAATGTATCCAAGTTAAATTATGTCTTGTATGCTTGTTTCCTTACTTTAGCTATATTTACATTAGTTGGATGGATTGAGTTTTTAAAAGTAACTTGGTTCGATAATATAATTAGTATCGCATTGATTATACTTGCTACAAGATTCTTAAATACTGCCGATGATATGAAAGAAGCTTTAAATTTTCTCAAGCTGATGAAGAATAGTGCTGATAAAGATGAATCTAAAGAAATGAATGAAACTGATAGTTCTATCGATTTGGCATCCTGAACCCAACTCTGCACAAGTAAATGAATTAATGAAGAAATTGATTGGTTAAAACTGATTAATTTTGGAATAAAAAACCCACTTTAGAGCGGTTTTTTTATTTTTTCAATAATTTCTTTAATGTTGGCATTAATCTCTTCTACATGATTAAAAAACTGTTCTGATAAGTTTTCTCTAGCAATTTTTGACTCAATGATTTTATGATCGGCTTCTGTTCTATCTTTTTGCAAAAGACGTACTGCTTTGGTTAATTTTTTTGAAGATCCTATTTTTTCTTCAAACAATAGATCTCTTGCGAAAGTCGTTATTGCAAGTTCATCCGGTTTACCAGTGCAGCGATTAAGTTAATGCGTAAACCGAATCTTTTCCGTCTATTTCGATAGCGTTCACTTAGTATTCTAAATCTTTTCAATTGACTGTTAATATGTTCGATTACAACTCGTATTTTTCCAATCATTTTATTGTAATTTTTCTCAGCATCAAATAAGGGTAAATTCTTCTTTTTCTTTATTGGCATCAATAATTTAAAGCCATCTTGCTCTAACCCATAGTACCCTAAATCGGTCATAACATAGTCACAATGTTTGAATTTCTTAACTGTTTTTCTTGCCAATTTAATATCATGCTGACTGCCAGACGATATATCTACTCCTATGATTTGTTTGCTCTTCGGATGATAGATCACTTGGGCTTTTAACGTATGTTTCTTCTTTTTACCACTGTAGAACTTACTCTGATTTTTTTTTCGGGCGTTCTATTAAACATTCTGTCGCATCAATAATTACCCAGTTAAATTGTTCGTCTGCTGTGGTAATGCTTCGTTTTGGCAGGGTAAAACGTCTTGATTTCATTAATGCATCTTCAACCTTTTTAATAGTTCGATTCACATTACTTTCAGCGATATGGTAATTTGCCGCCAATTCCAATTGGGTGTTGTAGCTCCGTAAGTAATTGAGTGTTAATAATAATTGATCCTCTATAGCTAAAGTATGAGGACGCCCTAATTTCTTTTTAAGTGATTCTGCTTCTTTTAAAACTTCGACCATTTCACTAAAAACTGCTCGAGGTACACCAACCAAGCGCTGGAATTCAGAATCTGAAAAACGATTTAATTTCTGATATTTCATGAAATCTATATTGAGGCAGTTTTTACTTTCGCAAGAGGTCTAATCCTAATAACTCTAACTTACTAATATCTCGTCCTGATTCATATACAAAATCCTTATCCAAACAATCTTTATTATTTCTAAGAAAATCTTTTAAAGTTTTCTGATTAATATTATCTGGTCCGACTAATTTAAAGAGTTCACTACAACTATCAAAATAAGATTTTTGAGTATTTTCGACTGGAGGACGGCAATAAATATTTTGTACTTTATTAAAAATATTATTCTCAAACAGTGAGTTTAATGACTCTAAGTTGTTAGTTAAATCTGATAATTCATCAGTATAGTTCACCCACGCACCTTCATAATTTCTATTAAAGAATTTTTCATAGGCTTCGTCATTAGGGAGAAAATCTAATTCATGGATATTAAGCTCGTGCGAATGCCAATATCTTTGTTCAAATTCGCTCATGTTAGCCAAATCTTTATATATGGCAACAATGGCTGATTTTCCATTTGCTAATGCTTTTCTACCATGTCTAACATGGATATATCTTTCTTCAGGTGTTTCTTCAGAACAAATATAGATATGCCCACCTGATCTAGAATCATCGAGTTCATAATATTCAGGATAATCAAAATATCGAGCTAATACAGATTCATCAAAAAGTACCTGTGATAACTGATGAGCTCCTAGATATAATCTTTTCTTATACTCTGGAATACTTTTTCTAACTAAATCACTAGAGTAAAAAAATTCTTCTAGCATCTGCTTTGAAGGAAAATATATATGCACCTTAATCGGAGTAAATTCAAATTCTCTCGTTTCTGAGTCTATTGATATTTGAGACAATTCGACATTTGCATTGATAGTCCCATAGTTCGCAGCTACTAAATCTTCCATAGCACGCATGACAATTGAATTATCAATTTCAATTTTATTTGCTATTTCTGAACTAGCGGTTCCACCAAATGATTTATTCCAATTTTCTATTGAAATTTTTTCGATATTTTTCTGTATTTCATCTAATTTCAAGGAAAAACTCTCACTTTTCTAATTATGACGGTATAACATGTTAATTTATAAAATCTTTCCAACTTTATTCAAGTGATAATTCTCAACGTAAAATAACATGACCATTAAAAAAGTATCCTCCATCACCAAACTTGAAGACTTAGGACGTATCCAGCTTCCCTAATCCCTCTAAATTTCCCTTTAGAAAAGGGAGACTTTGTCATGTGATTAATTGGATACGCGTAGTTCCCTCTCCTTTATTAAAGGAGAGGGTTAGGGAGAGGATTACTTTTATGCTATAAAATCAAAAAACTAACTAATAGAAAAACAAAAATGACACCTGAACTATTACTTACCATCATTCAAGCTTTCATTGGCATATTCGTGCTTGTGATCGTCATCATGCTCATCTATCCCAAATGGCGAAAAAAGATCACAGAACCTAAAGGCGATACCTCCAAACGTCAAAGAGGATCTGATTGGGCAGATGGGCTAGAACTTATTTTTATTCCCATTTACTGGCTAATTAAACTTATTACAGGCATCTTCAAATAAAGCCTCATGACTTATCGCCTTATAATCCAAACTTATTCAACAAATCCGGTGTCAAAAAAGTCTGTGCAACACGATTCAAATCGATATAACGCAGCACACCTTTCAGCTGATTATTAATTTCAGGATTCTTTAAAATTTCCTCGCCTGTGGTTTTACCTAAAGCCTGAAAACTATCGCCCACAGCCTGTAACCCTTCAGCCTGAATCACCGCCTTGGTCTGTGCTGAACATTGCTCCACTAAAATGCGCTGCAACACCGTCGCCAGATTCTTGTCTAATGCTTCCTTTTGACTCGCGGTCACATTGCTAAAAGCCTTTAAGTCCGGATGATTACCTAAAGCCACAAAGGTCCATTGCAAGACGGTAGTTTTATCCGTGACTGTGGTGGATTTCATCAAACAGTCACTGAGCTGGTTGACTGTCGGACCTGCTATGGCAACCTGAGTCGCACTTAATAATGTTGCACTTATTAAAATTGTACGAAGCTTTGTAAAAGATCTATGCGCCATCATAATTTCCTGTTCTTCGATGTCCGGCCAGTGATATGAAACCAGTTAGTTGTAGCATGGAACAGGGCAATAAACTGATAGAACTCTGTAAAACCTGACCCAGATTTAAAACACTTAGATAATCGCTCTGATGTCCATATTGCTATTCATCAGATCAGGATATTGATCAGTCAAACTTAGCGCTATGATTTAGACTAAAACAATAAAAATAAAAACTTATAATTATGAATAACAACATATTTCACAGCATCATACTGTGGGGACTTGTCCTTTTTTTCGTCTTCATCGTATTTTTATTCATTCATCCGACATCACGGAAGGAGATTCTCGGGTCACGTGATCTCCCTACAAAACCAAGCCGGCTTTCGTCTGCTCTCTCCCGTCGGATCGAGCAGATTTTTGCGCCTATCTTCTCGATCGTCAAAAGGATCATACGGATTTTGGATTAAGTCTTTTGATCCCGCGCTTATTTTAACTGCCTCAAAAGATTCTTGGCTCCGGCATGATTATAGTTATTGGCCAAATTCTGCAGAATCCGCTTGGACTGAGCTTTAGCATTCGGGAAACGGCTGGCATAGACCGGAATACTATTCAGACAGCGTGCAACCAGCATCCCTGATTCAGTATAGACACGTGTTCCCTCTGTGCCCTGCAATTTACCATAGTTATAGGCACGCTGGGCGTTGTTACAGGCATTATTCAGATTCTTGCCACTGTTAATATCACGTCGCGCTGCCACATAAATCTTCATCTGATGTTGTTGCGGTGTTTCTACTACCGTAGCTCGAGCTGATGCCGCTGCTAGCTGCTTTTTCTCCGCTTCTTTTTTCTCTAACTCTTTTCTTTCTAATTCTTTTCGCTCTAATTCTTTCCTCTCCAGTTCTTTACGTGCTGATTCCTTCAGTTCATTTGTCGTCTTTGCGGCAGGAGTCTTAGGAGGAGTCGTGGTTTTTATCGATGCAGATTTGGTTTTCTCCACAGCAACCTTGGCTTTAGTTGGACGATAAAAGTTTTTTGCTTGAGAAGGGCTCATGACCTGGGTGAGTAGTCGAACACTACGCGTCTGGCTAGATTTATCAGCTTGTCGTTCAGAAGTTGGCTCAATCGAGACAATCCAGCTTTCAGTCAGGTCATCCATACGACACTGATAGGCACCGCTACCTTGTATAACACTCCGATTGGTACTCAGGCGTTTGCGCTGGGCAACATCTGCCACTGCACTAAAATTACTTTTATACAGCAATGAGAATTTGCCGCCCTGCTCATGACAATATTGCGTTAGTATCGAACGCGTATACATGGCCTGAGTCGTATTATTTTTCTGGGCTTGTCCCCAAAGATAAATATAATCTTTTGCACTACCATCACGTTGATTCAAAGCCCGTTTGGCAATTAGTTCTTCCGGACTGGCAAAAGGATGTAACACCTCTGATTTCAACCGGTTCACGCTATTACATCCAGCTAAAGCTGCTGCCCCTATTATTAGAATTATTACTTTTAGCTTCACAGCAAATATCTCAACCCCAAAATCCCGTATAACATAGCTTAAATAGCACAAAACAACAAACACAAGATATTGATAACTATAATATTTAAATGGTAAAAAGGCACATATCAGCCTCAACTTTGCTGATTATGCCAAGCTTCATGTGATAAAAATTGACACAAGTATCATTTTTAAATCAGTTCAAATAATAAACAATTCCATTCAGGACTCAAGAAAAAGATAGAAAAAACACATAAAAAAACGAAGAAAGCGGTGAGTCCTTCTCCGGCGGCTTATTCAGGGAACGCTACAGACCTTTATTATAATGGGTAATAAATTTACCTTTTATCCGCTATAACATTGCCTGAACAAGATCAGCATAAGAATAATTTCCTCAACGTACATTTGTTATTTTTATACGTCAAACCATCGGAAATTAAACGCCATCTTGGCTGGCCCTTAGGATTTTAGACAAGAAAAAAATATCTGAATACCCCAATATTGGGAGGTTCTGACACGATTTACCCAAGTCATCTGACCAACGGTCAGATCGATATTTTCCATTGGATTTTGTAAATTAACTCGCCCTAAAAAAAGCCAAACCTAAAACTGTTTGGCTAATAAAGCAGGATAATAATATGAGAAAAAATTAATCAATATGTGATTCAAATGCTTTTAAGCGTTTATAGATCGACATCAGTTCAATAATCGTCGGCCAAGACAGAATCAGATACTGGAAAGATTCCCGCACTTTGCCAAATACATTCAGGATTTGCATCATCAAACCAAGAGTAATTGCCCCTGCTGCAATACTTGGAAACAGAATAAATAATCCGTAAATATTGTCTAATTGCAAGTACCAGATCCGAACCATGTTGAAATAAGCATAGTGAAAATACAACCGGAAATAATTCCAGCGTACCCGGCTAAACAGTTCTTGTAATGTCAGCGGATGTGCGCGATCAGCATAGTCTTCGCCATAGACCAGCTCTTTACGATAGGCTGCCTCAACTTTCTGGTTATTGAACTCCAGTCCGGGCAATTTCATTCCCACGACCATTAAAATGACCGTACCCAATACCGCCCAGCCGATCGAGGCCCACATTAAAGCATGCGGTATTTCCCCTACAATCGGTAAAACTTTCACATGACTAGAGAGCTGATATAAGATCGGCAGGAATGCCATCAGCAACATCAGCGCTTCGATCAAGGAAACACTTAACTGCTCCGTGGTTTTGGCAAAGCGCATGGTATCTTCCTGGATACGTTGTGATGCACCTTCAATATGACGTAACTGCTCCCAATGTGCGGTGTAATAATCATTCATCGCGGTACGCCAGCGGAAGACATAATGGCTGACAAAAAACAGGTTAAATACCGCTAAAGTGACATAAACCATCGCAATATAAATAAAGGTTAATGCGCCTTGATACAGCAATGAAACATCCCCCCCACCCTTCGTGAGCATTTGTTGAATCTGATCATAAAACGGGCTATACCATTCGTTTAATACGACATTGACCTGTACCCCGAACCAGATATTAAACAGAATAAATGCCGAGCCCCAGACCGACCAGCGCTGCCATCGGTGTCTGGCTTTCCATTGCCAGAACAGCGCAAATATCGTAGTTGCCATGAAATACCAGAGATAAAACCAGATGAATTGAGCTGACCAGAAACGCCCGATACCGATTGTAAGCTTTTCATCAGAATAACCTTCAGGAAAACCCAGATAGGTTCCCCATCCTGATCCGCCACTATGCCAAAGTACAAGATTAATGATAAACCACAAAATCAGGCTGCTAAAAAACCAGACGGGTTGCGGGAAAAATGACTTAAACATGCCGACCCAGTTCTCCTTATGTCTCTTGGTCATCCAAATGACGCATAGTTTATTCTTATTTTAGATTTTTACTGTTATAAAGCATTAATTTTCAATTTAGTGTAAAAAAGGATAGAAAGATATCGAGTCTCTAGAAAATTATTTTTATCATTCAGCTCTGCGTTATGATTTTCCTTATATTCTCGATTTTTATCATTTAGCCGAGCGATATCCAAAAACAGAAAAATCATCATGTTTTTGACCTTTCGTTATTTTGATAGACTTTTTTATGCCTGTTATCTGTCGGGTTTATGTAAAAGAAATTCATACTTGCGAGCATTGCAAGAACAGGATGAACATCAGGCATACTGCACGTCTCCTGAGTATCTTTTATCAAACTAGAGTACTTCTCCTATTTGAATAAGTCATTGATCAAGTTCTCAGTTTTTGAAGAAACAGTTAAATTTTCGAAAATTATGCTATGATTTAATTATCGAAAAGTAATCTTATTTTGGAAAAAACTATGGAAAGTTCGGTAATTGAATTACTTAAACCGGTGACTCTAGAAAAAGAAAACTGCGCCCCTATTAGTTTTGAAGCAGGTACTGTTTTGAAAGTGGTGATGCAGACTCCAACCAGTCTTCTGGTCAGTAATGATGATGACTTTAACTTTACCATTCCTTTAAAAGACAAAAATGAAGTGTGGCGAGAAATTTGAGTATTTTTCCCTCATACAAGTAGACGGGTTGTATCTGAGTTGGGTTTCTTAACTTATAGGATACGACCCTTAGCTTTTCTCCACTTTGATTGCTCTTTTATTATTTTTTCAAAAAATTATTTCTTTCCTCTTCTGTCATCATTTATTGATTTTAAATTGGCTCATATCCATTTGAGCAAAAAATTCTGTTTAATTGAAACATCATTTAGTTTTGTAACCTATGTAAGATCACTAATGATCTGTTTTCGGTCTTTTGTATCTACTCTGTCCTTGCGATGACACCTTTACATCTCTTCTCTCTGTTTAGCTCAACTTCATCTAATACCTACGCTTCGATTCAAAAAAAAGAATATTCAAGTTATTTTCAGAGTTTAGTCATAGAACTGGCGTTCATCTTTCTTCGATTTTTTATCCTCTGATAAAATTTATCAATAAGAATTAAAAAATAATCTGAGATGCTAAATTAAGAGGCTGTTTAAATTGTATAGCTCTGCAATTGGTCCCAGGAAAATTTAATAATACGAAATTTCCCTCTAGACAATTTTAGTATTTTTTCCTTTTAAGACAGCTTAGCCAATCTTAAAAATTATTAACTTTCATAAACTTAAGCTAAAAATTTTAATTATATATGCCCAATTTATAAATTTATTTAAATTATTATATTTAAAAAATAAAATACAAATTAATAATAAATACTATATTCTGAAAAATTAATTACAAAATACACATTCAAAAACAAAGATTAAATAATAAATCTTATTATGTAAAATCCTGAAAAACAATCAATCCAAGAAAATCTTAAAATATAAAATCCTCATAATTTATTTTTAAAATTTATTAACAATACTGGATTTCTACCAAAATATTTCTAAATCTTACAAAGTAACTGTACTTGTTAAAAGTGTTTCGTTTCTGCACTTAAAGCCAGTCTGTTAAATGAAATGTGTTATAAATTTAATCAAAGCAATGACCATTCAGGTAATTCTAACTTTTAAATCAATTTAAATTCAGAGGCTTAGGTAGTATTTATGTCGACTCTAAAAGAAGATCAAGATCTAGAAGATTCACTTGCTACATCTTCTTATATATTACCTCAAGTGATTTTAACTCAGCTCAAACCTATTATTTATTCTCACAAACTTGTTTTATTTCTTGATATTGATGGAACCATTTCTGAATTCCACCCAGATCCAGCAAAAAGTATAATTAAGAGCGAAACCTTAAATACCTTAAAAGAGTTAAAACAAGATATTCAATTAGTATTAGTAACCGGCCGCTCAATTGTACAAGCCCAAAAACTTATTTATCCATTTGACTGGAATATTGCAGGCTCTCATGGTCTGGAATTAAGCTATCAATTGCGTTTAAGCAAGTTAATTGATTTAAATCCTGAACAGTTTGAATTATTAAAAAATTATATTACAGAGCATAGTAATAATATTCCTCAGACTCGAATAGAAATTAAAGACTATTCAGTCGCCCTGCATTTTCGTGAACATCCCTATTTAGAGCATCAAGTGCATGCATTTGCCTTGAATTGTCTTACTCATTTTCAGGATTTTGAACTTAAGGCTGGAAAGTTTGTATTCGAACTGGTGCCCAAAGGGGCAAATAAAGGTTCAGCCATCCAGCAAATCATTCAGCAATATCACTTAAGTGATCATTACCCCATTTTTATCGGAGATGACCTGACCGACGAAGCCGGTTTTCAAGTCATCAACACATTCAAAGGCTGCTCTATCAAAGTCGGTACAGGCAACACCGTGGCACAACATCGCCTCGAAAACGTGACTCAAGTACAGGCTTTTCTAGCAGAATTTTTAGAAATACTGAAAGCACAACAACAATTATTATTGGAGAAATTACATGTCGAAACTCATAGTGTTATCAAATCGTGTAAATCTACCTAAGTCAGACAATACACAGGCAGGTGGATTAGCGGTGGCATTGCAGGATGCTTTGCAGGATATAGGCGGTATCTGGGTTGGCTGGAATGGATCCCGAGTTGACCAGACGAAAGAGCAGAAGTTTCAAATCCTGAAGCATCAAAATGTTGAATATCACACGAGTCCATTGACTGAATCCCAATATCAAGGCTTTTATTGTGGTTTTGCCAACAATGCATTGTGGCCGCTGATGCACGACCAGCATCAACTTGTAGATTATCAGCC
Organism: Acinetobacter sp. YH01021; assembly: GCF_013420255.1. GTDB lineage: Bacteria > Pseudomonadota > Gammaproteobacteria > Pseudomonadales > Moraxellaceae > Acinetobacter. The sequence continues at coordinate 75,140 of NZ_VOYO01000008.1, read as the reverse complement.
GCAGGATTTTAAGATCTATCAGGATGTCAATTTGCGTTTTGCCAAGCACCTGAAACAGGTGGCATCTCCACATGACATCATTTGGATCCATGATTATCATTTTTTAAGCGTGGCACATTATTGCCGTAAACTGGGCATGCGTAACCGTATTGGATTTTTCCTGCATATTCCCTTTCCTGAACTAAGGCTCTGGCAGACTTTAGCCGCTCATCGCGATCTGGCACATCATTTAGCCAACTACGATGTACTGGGTTTACAGACCTCTCGCGATCAGGAAAACTGTTTAAATTTCCTTGAACAGACCTTAAAAGTGCAGCATCGTCACAATGAAATCCTGAATTATCAATCTCGAAAGATTCATGTGAAATGCTATCCGATTGGTGTGCATCCTGTGCAGCTACAGAATCAGGCCTCAGATACCCATCTGGAAAAGCTTCCCTTTGATCTGGATACAGTGCAGCCTTATAAAACCATCATTTCAGTTGACCGGATTGATTATAGTAAAGGCTTATTGGAGAAAATCGGATCGTTGCAGAGCTTGCTGGAAGATCAACCGGAGTTTAAAAATCAATTCCAGCAATTACAAATTGCCTGCCCATGCCGACTGGATGTAAAAACCTATAAGAACCTGTATACGCAATTTAAATCTGCCGTGCATGAACTCAATAGCCAGCATGGCACAACGGACTGGTTACCCTTTGATTGCAGCTATGACACCTTGGGTCATGAAGCCTTGATGCAACTGTATCGTAAGGCTGATATTTGCTGGGTAAATTCGATCCGGGATGGCATGAATCTGGTCGCCAAGGAATATATTGCTGCACAAGATCCTTTAGATCCGGGTGTCTTGATTCTTTCTAAATATGCCGGTGCTGCTGAACAAATGAAAGAAGCCTTACTGGTCGATCCTTATGAGCATGACAGTATGGCCAAAGCCTTGAAGAAAGCGCTACGTATGTCTAAATCAGAACGTTTAGAGCGCTATCGTTATTTAAGCCAAGGCTTGAAAAATTTCGATATTATTCGCTGGCGTGATCAGTTTATCACTGACCTGAAAAACTCACAAAGCTTGCGGATCTATCGTCCCGTGGCTGCAGGAGCTTCAAACCAGTTCAGTGTACATGCCTAAATTTTTAAGTAAAAAAACACCAGCATTAAGCTGGTGTTTCGTTTTGAAGAGGAGCCACAATCTCTTCGCTTTGTTGTACTTCGTTTGGGTCTGCAGTGAGATGATTCAAAATCACAATACTCAATAGACCAATCGCAATGACGCTAAATACTAAGCTCAATCCGATGATTTCACTGCCGAAGCCGACCAATGCCGGTCCAATTAATGAACCTGTATAAGCAAATACCGATACATAAGACAATGCCACATGTGAAGCCAAAGTTTTTTGACGTCCTGCACGGGAAAACATCAGCGGTACAATGTTGGCACTACCTAAACCTAAAATCGCATAACCCACCAACACTACTTGCCAGACTGGTGCAAAGACTACGGTTAATAAACCGGTTGCAGCCAAGAGGGCGCTTAACAGAATCGTATTTTTTTCACCAAACTGCTGAATAATCAGGTGTCCACTAAAGCGTCCCAACACCATCAAACCCGCAAAGAAACTATAAGCCAAACCGGTTTGCGCCGCAGGCAGGCTGAACTCAGTAGCAAGATAAATACCACTCCAGTCCATAGCGGCACCTTCTGACAGAAAAGCCACAAAACAGATCAGACCAATGCCTAAAATCGCCCAGGTCGGTGCTGCTTTTTTCACTGGCTGTTCTGATGATGTGTCTTCTACCGCTGTTTTTGGCTCAGCACCCAAACTTAAAGGAACAGCAAATAAGGCAATAAGCAGCAAAATCACACTGACAATCACCGCACCAGTTAAAGGCGCCAAGCCAAAACCCATTAACATGGTCATACCCAGTACGCCTGCCAGACCACCTAAACTACACACCCCATGAAAACCCGACATTAAACTTTTACCGAGTTTTTTCTCAATCTGTGCAGCCTGAATATTGACAGTCACGCCCAAAGCCCCGGCACTGGCACCAAAGAAAAACAGGCTGATGGCCATCATTAAATGATTCGGACTATAAGCCAGAGCAGGCAGAATGAACAAAAATGCACTGAGAATTACGGCTAAAACAGTACGGCAACCTAAGGCATTGGCCAGTCGGCCGGCCAGTGGCATCGCCAACATTGAACCAATCCCGGCACACAGCAATAAAAGGCCAAAATCAGCATGATTTAATAACAGGCGCTGCTGTGCATATGGAATTAAGGGTGCCCAAGCCGCAGTACTAAAGCCCAAGCTAAAGAAGCACAACGCAGTCGCTATTTTCTGCCATAGATATGGTGATGGAGACTGAATTCGAGAAAGCAGTGTTTGATTGAACATTGTATTACCAAAAAAGAAGGCTCAGGCATCCATTACCGATCATCCATAGAAAAACCCCACAGACTTATAGCTAGAATGTATAAGTTTGCGGGGCTGAATTTGCGTGAATTATAAACAGAATAAATTTAAATGGAATAGTTTTTAGAACCGAATTTTAAGATTTTTTACAAGTATCTGATTGTATAAAATTTATAGTTTTATGCTTTTATTTGCATAGGCTGATCGGTTTTTCCGCGGCCTGCTTAAGCTCAAGTTTTTGTAGAAAATGTGCAAAGCCTGCGGCAATTTTTGAGCTAAGACGACTGCTGGTGGTGACTCTCAGCTGATTCGACCAGACAATCTGCGCGTCAGCTTTTTCTAAACGACGGATGAAATCGACATCTTCATGACAGTCCAGTTGCTGAAACCCATTGACCTGTATATAAGCCGAAGCTTTAAAACACAGGTTTGCGCCATGAACATGCCGATGTCCCATGCTGTCCTGATAATGTCGGAGATAAGCCTGACGGGTTTTCCGGCTTAAATGATCCCATTGATCCAGCTCGACCACACCACAAATCGCATCGGTGGGTTGATGCTGTAACATCATCTGAAACCAGTCACACTGTACAAAAGAATCCGCATCGGTGCAGCAAATCCAATCACAACCTTGCTCGATCATCTGCTGAATCCCCAAATGGCGTGCCTTACCGACATTTCGGAAGTCGCAGCTCATAGCCGGAATGCCCATTTGCTGAACTTTAACGGCGGTGCTATCAGTACAATGGTCCAAGACCACGAGAATCTGGATTTCAGGAAGATTTTCCATTGTTTTAAAGTATTGAAAAAAATAAGTTTGTGCTGATTTTAAGGCTAACAGACAGCGTTCAATATAGGCTTCTTCATTACAGGCCGGAATCACCACACCGATTTTTTTCATCTTAAGCCCTCCTGCTCTGCTACGGATTGCGCTGAATTCATCCAGAGATCTATCAAAAAATCGGAATCCTGCAAACTTAAACGATGGGAATAGTTTAAATGCGCTTTGAGATACTGATGGACATCTTCACCATTTAGGCTAAATCCCGAGATTGGCGCGCGCCAATGACAACTCAAGATACATCCGCCCGGTTCCAGTGCAGTATGCAGCCATGTCAGCACCTGTTGCAGAGCAATCGGGTTCAAATAATATAAAATCTCACTGACGACAATGAGCTGAAATTTCTGTTCGGGCAAATCATCTGGCACGATCCGCTGTAACACCTGTACATGCGGATAAGCTTGTAAACGCTGCTGCGCCAAATGGATCGCAGTATTATTGGCATCCAGACACATTAAGCTATTTGTCCGCCGCGCCAGTTCCTGACTAAAGATGCCATTACTGCAACCAATCTCAATCGCGGAGTCAAACTGCAAGTGCGGCAAGATCGCCAGACAAATCTGCCGTTTGCGCTGTTCATACCAACGCTGTTCATATTGCCAGGGATCTCCCTGATTCAGTGCATATAAGGCATCGAAATATTCCTGATCATAGGCTGCTTTACTGTTCATACATATACACCTCCCAGGGCTGTAAAATACGTTGTAATGCCTGCTCTGGCAGAATCGGTGATTGATCTATCGTCGGATCAAGCTCGATCTGGCTCTTAAAACACCGCGCAGCTCGAGACTTATATTGTAATTCTTCCTCAGTTAATTTGAGTTGATGAGCGACGGTCCAGGGAATTCTGGTATCTCCAGGTGTTGCCCAATGCCATGCCCAAATCAAGACCTGAATACAGGGCAAATGAAGTTCAGTGGCCAGCTGCTGTGTGACCTGCCCCGTAATTTCATGATCTGGATGTCCATCATGAACAAATGTGCTAATTAACACATCATTCGGTTGCAGATAAGATTGCAGATGCTGTTGCAACACATCCCGCTGTTCGGCCACCTTGCCATCTTGAATATCTAAAGCGATCCGCAAGATATTCTGTTTTAAAGGTAACACTTCTAAAGCTGCTCGCGTTTCAGCAGGACGAATCTGGTTCAACTCTTCGGGAGTATATAGACTAGAGCCGGGATGACTGGCTGTCCCATTGGTAACGGCAAAAAGTATGATCTGATAGCCAAGTTTGTCCAGACGCTGAATCAGACCTGCACAGCCCAAAATTTCATCATCAGGATGAGGGGCAATGATGCAGACTCTGGCATCTAGAGGAATAACCTTAGGAATATCAAATTCCGGCATCTGTTGCAGGATCTGACAGGAACGCCATTCTTCAAGTCTTGTGCCTTCACCATGGATGACACGATCCCCTACAATCTCATGTCTTATAACGTCCATAATTGTTCCTCCTGTGCAGTCAGCTCGCCAATCCGCTCCAAGTCAAATGCAGCATGACTTTGACGAATAAATACCGGAAGATCTGCTGCAAGCCGAGCGAAATGCGGATGCTCACAATACGGCCCAGCACCAAGTGCCTTACCTACATGAGTTAGTACATTTAAGGCAGTCGCTTCCACCTGAGCACGTAGGCTACGAATCTTTAACTCATGTGCGTGTTGCGGTTGCTGATCAATCAATGCAGCAACTTGATAAAATAAGGACTGTGTCGCTAAAAGCTCCCGACTAATTTCACCGAGATACATGGCCTTATAGGCATGCGGTTTTAACAATACTGCCTGTCTTAAATATTCAGCCAAACGCACGGTTGCGCCATACCAGCACGCGGCCACACCTGCGGCGCCATGCCAGAATCCGGGCCGATCCAGATAGGCATTTGGAGCTGCGACTTTTCCCACCTCAACATGATCCAGTTCCAGCCGGGCAGTCAAGGTATGCTGCATGCCCACTGCCTGCCAGGCATCCTGATGATGCTGAATGCCTTCTTGTGACAAATCTAGAATCAGTAATTGGGATTGTTGCTGCTCATCACGGTAAGTCAGCAGACCGTGTTGCACCCAGACCGATGCAGAACACCAGGGCTTAATTCCGCTTAGCTTTCCTGCTTGCAATGTTAAAGGTTTGGGACCGCCTTCTGCCGCCCATACTGCCCATAAGCCTTTTTGTTCTACCGGAATATTCAGTTCATGCAGAATAGCTAAAGCATCTAAATGCGATTCATACAGTTTGCCCAGGCTCAAATTGCTTGCCGAAACCTGACTAAGCATCTGCCAGCGTTTTAAGGTTGCTCCAGAAGCGGGATAAGGCACCTGGTCGGAAATCGCCACCAGTTCCATTAAAGTGTGCTGAATTTTTTCTTGTAGCTCCAGAGGAGAATTTTCAAATCGTTGTAATATTGAACCGAGGTTCATGCATGCGGTTCCTCATAAAATACGGATAAATTTGTTTTGTTTGTAAAGTCAGTTAATGAGAAAGCTTGCGCATTTGTTTTAAACGTGTGGTCAGCCCTAATATCTTACGCCGTGCATTAATCTCTTCTTCATTGAAACAGAGTTGCTGCATCAGTTCAGTTAAAGGCAAATGATTATGTTCAATGAGATAGATATCCTGCTCTCTGCTCCATTTGGCTTGCTGTGCTTGTGCTAACAACTTTTTGACGTCCGGTCTCACCATCTCTTCATCCATTTTGAAACCATGAGGATAGAAGCCGGAGCCTCTATCCTCTAACATAAATTGGATCGTTTAGGCAGGAATTGCTTCCGCAATCGCTTCACGCGCCCAGACACGATGGTTCAGGATCAAAGTCTTGAAGCTATCTTGTACTGCTGCAAACTGTCCGTTTGCCAGAGTTCCTTCATCGCTAACCAAGCGCAGATCCTCAATCAGCTTGCCTTTATCACCCAGGAACACGATTGGTTTTAAATGCTTGTAGGCTTCCAGCAGATAATGAGTCGCCACACCGTCTTTCATTACCACATCGTAATTATCACCGTCAGCAATCACCACGGCATCATAGGCAATGGATGGTTCTGCTTTTTGCATACCATCGGAAGGAATCACCTCGCCTTGCTGACCCAGTACCGGGCCCGGTTTTGGGGTCAGTACATCGACCACAGCCCCTTCTGATTCTGCCCAAGCTTGAACAGCTTTGATACTGGCCTCATTGGCCTTGTCGTGCACCAATAGCGCAATTTTGCGTGCCTTAATATCTTCAGGTTTAAATGCCTCAAAAGATAAACGTGGTGAAACCTGCACCTCTGGCAATTTTGCCGCCATTTTCTCTGCCGGAATTTCAATACCCAATTGGTCAGCAACCTGCTGTGCCAAGTCCAGATCGATATTGCAGAGCACTTCAAGTACTTCACGTTCACGAATATATTTGCGCTCCACCTTGCTCAGCTCGAAGACATAGGCATCGACAATGTGCTTTTGCTCATGTGGTGCCTGGCTGCGGTAGAAAAGACGGGCCTGACTAAAGTGATCACTGAATGATTCGCTACGCTGACGGATCTTGTGTCCATCAATACGCTCCTGATAGCTTTCAAAACCACCGCCTTGTTCGGCTGGCGGAGTCTCAGTCGGCCAGTTATTGTCAATCGAATTCGGCTCATAACTGGCTTGACCGGTATGTACAATACGCTGGTGTAAACCATCACGCTGGTTATTGTGGAATGGACAAACCGGCTTGTTAATTGGGATCTGGTGGAAGTTTGGACCACCTAAACGGCTGAGCTGAGTATCGGTATAAGAGAACAGACGGGCCTGCAATAATGGATCATTGGTAAAATCCAGTCCTGGCACAATATGTCCCGGACAGAATGCCACCTGCTCGGTTTCACCGAAGAAATAATCGACATTACGGTTCAGCACCATTCTGCCAATCGGCGTCACCGGCACCAGTTCTTCCGGAATAATTTTGGTTGGGTCCAGCAAGTCGAAGTCGTACTTCATCTCATCTTCTTCTGGGACGACCTGTACACCCAACTCCCATTCCGGATAGTTACCGGAGGCAATCGCTTCATATAAGTCACGACGATGGAAATCCGGATCTTTACCCGCCAGTTTTTGTGCTTCATCCCAGACCAGTTGGGCTAGACCCTGTTTTGGCGTCCAGTGGAATTTAACAAAAACCGCTTTATTCTCGGCATTGATAAAACGGAAAGTATGTACACCAAAGCCTTGAATGGCTCTTAAATTACGCGGAATACCCCGATCCGACATGGCCCACATCACCGCATGTGCAGATTCAGGCACTAAAGAAACAAAATCCCAGAAAGTATCATGTGCAGATGCACCGGTAGGAATCTCGGTCTGAGGTTCAGGTTTGACTGCATGTACAAAATCCGGGAACTTGATCCCATCCTGGATAAAGAATACCGGCGCATCATTCGCTACCAGATCGAAGTTACCTTCATCCGTATAAAACTTGGTGGCAAAACCACGGATATCACGTACCGTATCTGCTGAACCACGTGGTCCCTGTACGGTAGAAAAACGCACAAATACTGGCGTTTGCACACTGGTATTGGTCAGGAAGCCTGCCTTGGTCAGTTTTTCATTCCCCGGATAAGCCTCAAAATAGCCATGTGCGCCGACACCGCGGGCATGCACAATACGTTCTGGAATTCGCTCATGGTCAAAATGGGTAATTTTTTCCCGGAGAATAAAATCTTCGATCAAGGTCGCACCGCGAACGCCTGCCTTGAGACTGTTCTGGTTATCGGAAATTTTAACCCCTTGATTGGTAGTGAGTGCCTGTTCGGTCGCATCACTGCGATATGCGTCGAGCTGTTCACTTTTTTTATTGGTATTTTGTTTGTCTAAACCGTCTTTACCAGTCGCGGGGCTATTGGCCTTAATTTTCATGATGTATTCCTTGCTGAGCTTGAGTTTAGTTCAGATATTTTTGGTCTATCTCAAAGTCGCTTGAGCTTATATATTGCATGGCTTACCGAATCAAAATCATCCCGCAAGTCAATCTGCTACAGCCGATCCTGTATCAGCCTCACATTTCTTCTGAATATGCTGACTCGAAGCATTTTTGCTTTTCTGGGAATATTGTTATTGGTTTCGCCTGTGTCCTAACATAACTGCATTTGAGAAAGAGATTTATTATTGTTTGTAGTGCCTTGTTTAATTAAGGCAGCATTGTGTTATTTTTTATAAATTTCGAGTTTATTTATGATTTAAATTTTTATCTAAGTTATTTATTTAAAATAAAATATTAAAATTTCACAGAGATATTTCGAAATAAAGATTCAGTATGGTGATATGTGATCTTGCTCACAAATAAGCGTCATAACCCAAAACGATGTTTCAATCCTGAAATGATTAGGACTTTTTAGAAGTTCAATTTGCTATGAGAAATTAACGTGCTACCGCTGAAGTATAGTCAAAATTTGACAGATTTAAATAGTTACAATCCCGCGTCCTGCTTATACATAATGACTAAACTTCCTGCCTTTATATTGATCTAATATCTATAACTTATAACCACTTAAATCTCTTAGCCTGTTAGATCAAATACAAAGTCATAGAGATCATTTCATCTCTTGGCTCGGGCTTCAGATACATCCGACTTTATTTTAATACACCGTATCGCGTTAAGTTTGAAGGAGTAAGAGCATGGCCTCTTCTAAAAAAGAATCTAAAGCAATGAAAATTGATATCGGGATTTCGCATGATGATCGCGCCAAAATTGTCGATGGTTTATCCAGACTTTTAGCAGACAGTTATACCCTGTATTTGATGACCCATAATTTCCACTGGAATGTCACCGGCCCCCAGTTCAACAGCCTGCACAACATGTTTATGACTCAATATACCGAGCAATGGAATGCGTTGGACATCATTGCTGAACGTATTCGGGCTTTGGGTTTTGCAGCACCCGGTACTTATAAACAGTTTGTAAAACTCACCTCCATTAAAGAAGTCGAAGGTGTGCCTAAAGCTGAAGAAATGATACGTTTACTGGTAGATGCACATGAAACTGTGGCACGTACTGCCAGAAGTATTTTCTCGATCATTGAAGAAGCCAATGATCAGCCGACTGCTGACATTCTCACGCAAAGACTGGAAGTCCACGAAAAAACGGCCTGGATGCTGAGAAGTAATCTGGAACAATAAAGTCGGATTGAATCTTTGAGATCAAGCTTATTCACAGGATGAAATAGAAACTTGCGGCAGTGCCATTAAAGTTCGGCTTCATCCTGACGCTTTGATTAGATATGATTTACCGGCGTTCAATGATTAGATCAACCTGAAAGACAGAATCATTAAAATTAAACCATCAAAATTTAAGGATGTAGGCAATCGCGTACATCCTTTTTGAATGACGCGTTTATTTCAATCTCAGGCATGGAAATAATTTAAAGGCAGTTTTAAATAAGAAATCCCGTTGTCTTCCGCTTCAGGAAATTGGCCCTCCTGGCTCCTTACAGTACAGCTTAATCTTGATGCGGATTGCTCGAATCACTTTCAATCCGGCCATCGACCAGATTAATGGTGCGATCACAAGTGGCGGACAGGCGCGGATCATGCGTGACCAAAAGTACGGCGCAGTCGCGTTCACGATGCACTTTACGAAACAGTTCAAACATATCAGCCGCGGTCTGGGTATCCAGATTACCTGTAGGTTCATCGGCCAATAATAATGCCGGCTCAGTAATCAAAGCCCGGGCAATGGCCACCCGCTGCTGCTGTCCTCCGGAAAGTTCATTCGGTTTACGTTCAGCAAATTTTTCCAGTCCCACTGCCGCTAGTAAATCACGTGCGCGTTGCATTGCCTGCTGATTCGGTTTGCCATGCGCCATCATTAAAGGCATGAGAATATTATCCAGTGCACTAAATGCCTGAATCAGATGGTGAAACTGAAATACAAATCCAATGCTGTTGCCGCGCAGCGCCGTACGGCCGGTATCATCCATCGCACTGGTAGGTTGTCCCAACAAATACAGCTCGCCGCTCGTTGGTTTATCTAGCAGTCCCAGAATATTCAGTAAGGTACTTTTACCAGAACCGGAAGGGCCAATGAGTGCCGCAAAGTCGTTGCGATCAATGCGCAGGTCAATGCCATGCAAGACCTCCACTTCATTGGGCTGGCCAATATTATAAGACTTGCGTAGCGCTTCCAGATGCAAGACTTCCTGAGATTGTTCAGACATGACGAATCGCCTCCACCGGATCGAGTGCTGCTGCCCGGTGTGATGGCACCGCTGCCGCCAGTACACCTGTTAATGTCGCCAACAATAGCGCTAAAATCACCAGTTCAATCGAAATTGGAATATAGAATAATCCCGGCCCAAAATTATTAAATACCCCCACCAGGCCATAACTGACTATGCTGCCCAGCACTGAACCGAGCAAGCCAAAGATTGCACCCTGAAACAGAAAAACCCTCAGGATTTGCGATTGGGTCGCACCTGTCGCCCGCAAAATACCAATTTCCCGGGTGCGCTGCACCACACTGACGGACATGACGCTGGCAATCCCGAAAGCCACCGAAATTGCGACAAAGACAATAATCATATTGGTCGACAGGCTTTGTGCAGTAATGGCATTCATCAGTTGGGCATTGGTTTCAATCCAGCTTTCGGCTTTTAATGAGGTCAGGCGTCCGACTTGTGCTGCAACCTGGTCTGCCTCAAAAATATTGGCAATGGTCAGGTCAATCACTGTTACGCCACCCGGCAGACCGAGTAAGGACTGCGCCTGCTTGATATCCAGATAGACATAACGCGCATCCAGTTCACGTACGCCCAGTTCAAAAATACCGGCAATATTCACCAAGGCACTATTCTGTTGGCCAGTATCCAGTCGCAACTTGCTGCCGACCTGAACACTGAGGTCTTTGGCCAATTGACTGCCAATCAGTACATCATCCGCGCCAACCCGCAACTGACCACTGGTTAAATATTCTTTTAATGGAATGATCTGCTGATAACGCTCCAAATTCATCCCGACCAAGGCCACTGATTCGATCGCATCACCCCGTTGTACAAAGGCAGGACCAGACACTACCGGCGAGACGGCGGTCAGTACAGGCAACTGGTCTAGTGTTTCGGTAATCTGTTGCCAATTATTGATCGAACGCAGGCGCTGTGCCCGTTTGTCTTCCTGCAATAATTGCACTGTTCCGGCGGGAGGTGACACAATCCGGTTGACTTCATCCGGTGACAACAGGCGTATATGCGCCTGTGTGCCTAAGGTACGTTCGACAATATTGGCTTGCAGCCCCTGAATCAACGCGGTGATAAAGACGATTACTGCCACGCCCACGGCGACCCCGATGGTGATCATGATGGACTGCGCGCGACCCTCGCGCAAAAAACTGACCGCGATTTTCCATTCGATCCAGAGCCGCCCGAATAAGTTTTTCAATCGAAGTTCACCGGTAATTCATTTTTGCTATTGGCCGTATCAGCAGAATTCAGCAATGAGCTCTGTTGTGGTTTTAAGCGAACTCTGGTGCCATCCTCCAATGAAGATTCGGCATCTGCCAGCACCTGATCACCCTCGCTCAGGCCGGATTTCACTTCTGACATGGCCAGGCCACGCAAACCTAAAGTAATCTGCTGACGCTGTACTTTTCCATCACGTACCATTAAGACCACAGCTTTATCTCCCTTGATACTGCTTAAAGCATCATTCGGAATAGCCAGTGCCCGTGCTCGTTTGGCCGTCTCGACATTCACCGATACCGTCATGTCCTGACGCAGAAAATCAGGTACTGGATTGACGGTTAACCTGACTTCTACTGTACCGCGCTGTGGGTCAATACTTGGCGCAATAAAGTTAATCCGGGCCGGGAAAGACTGATCCGGATAGGCATCGCTAATCACGGTCGCATTTTGCTGCAAGGCCAGTTGCGGTAAATTACGCTCATCTAGCGGCACCCGGATTTCTGTATTCCCTGTTAATGCAATGGTAAATAAAGTTTGTCCCGGCTGAACCAGATCACCTGGCTCGACATCCCGTGTCAGTACTGTGCCAGCGACCGCAGCCCGAATCTTAGTTTTGGCCAGTTGAGCCTGTGCCACTGCAAGCTGTTCCCGAAGCGACGCTTCTTCGACTTGACCCGCAGCCAATGCGGCTGCTTTTACCCGAGCTGTCTCATAATTATTGCGCGCGACTCTTTCTGCTTCCACAGCCTGTTCGACTTCTTCCCTCGACAGGATGCCGGCTTCTGCATTACGTCTACGTGCTGCTTCTCGGCTGGCCTGCTCCAGCTGGGCTTTGGCACTGGCCATTTCTGCTGCAGCCTGTGGCCGTCGGCTGCTTGCCAATTCGGTCAATGCCAGCTCGGCCTGTCTGACTTGGGCCAGCAATTCATCCGATTTCAATACCACTAGCAGATCACCCGGTTTAACCTGATCGCCTTCCTGCACCAGACGTTGCAGAACCACACCACTAATTTCACTGCCTACCTGGGCACGTGAGACTGTCGCAACACGTCCGGTCGCAACAACATTTTGTACCAGCGGCATGGCACTCAGCGTATAACTAGGCACCACTGGCCCCTGCCACCAGCGAAATAGAGCAAACCCTACTGCCAGTAGCAATACCATAATGAGCAAAATTTTATAGCGGGCAGCGCGCAATGAGAATCTCCGATTGATTCGTCTAATTTGAAATAAGAAAGTCAAAACTGTATTTGTTTTTTTCCTAAGGTTTAATTTACAACAAGTTTCTAATTGGAATTATAGGTATTTTGTTGAGTTTGAAAAGAATGTTGAATTCCTGTCCGCTTTTTTTAGCTAGCCCTGTTTGATATCAGACTAGTCCATCTTTGGCAGATTCAGACGCGGGATCAGGTACCAGAAAATTGTATTGAGTTTAAGGAAATGGAGATGTGATCAAAAAAACAGGCTTGATCGTGATGGATCTAGCCTGTTCAATCGCTTAGGTGTTAATTGGATATTAGTTAAATGTTAAACAGTACGATGCAATGGCTGATCACGTTGCGCCAGACTTTCGCCCATCGGCACAAGCCGTCTATCAGGATCAATCTTTTGCCAAGGCAGATCATTCGGGTCTGCTTTCATGGCACCAGGCGCTTTCGCGACCAAAATAGCAGCAGCCATGTCCTGAAAATCTGCACGAAAATGTACCGAGCTTTTCACCACGACAATCGTTTTATCTTCAGGCACAACACCAAAAATTCTAAACATATTACGATCGAGCAACTGGGCTTTGTAGGAACTGACTGCAATTTCAATACCATCTATTTCCAGTAATACACTCGGACCGATATCCGCCTCAACGCCATGCATCATGGGCCCGCCATAGCTGAATTTCCCATCGCTATAGGCTTTGATTTTAAATTCAGCGCTAAATGGGACATCCCCCGCAATACCTGATGTTCCGTCCAGTTGCGCATAAAAATGCTGACCAAGCCCAAGCTGATATGCTTGTTGCACTACCACGGGATCTACAATAAGACCAAGCAATGCATTTTTAACCTGATGCCGATGTAGCGCCGATAACATCCCGGTCGTATTCGAATCACCACCGGCTCCCGGATTATCCTGAGTATCTGCAATCACCACGGGTTTGGTCGAATGATGCTGTTGATAAAGTTGAAGTGCCTGCTGCACAGCATGATCGGGTGATAAAAAGTCCATATTCCAATGCGCTTCTTGTTGCAGCACATGGGCGATATAGCGTTGCATGGCCTGATCTAACTGCACAGCATTTTCACTATAGCCCCAGATACAACCGCCACATTCCTCAAAATCTGCCGCCGGAAAACCCGGGGTGAAATTCATCTGGACAGAATTATTTTGCTCTAGCTGTTCAAGTAAATTCATACAAGACTGGGTAGGTTCCAGCTCGGTACATTGTGCATTCAGCGCAATCAAAAATGGCAGCTTATACATTTGCTTGTACAGCTTTTTGCCTTGGAATATTTGATTCAGTAGTTGGGCACAGCGTTGTCCGGTTTGGGCCATATCTACATGCGGATAGGTTCGATAGCAAATCAGTACATCACTATAAGTAAACATCGTTTGCGTGACATTGGCATGGAAATCCAGACTGGCAATTACCGGAATGTCCGGCCCGACTGCTTCACGAACCCGTCTTAACAATTCGCCTTCACCATCATCCACCTGTTCACTGACCATGGCGCCATGCAGATCCAGATATACCGCATCTGCCGGATGCTGCTGGATGCTCGCAATAATTTCATCACAGATCCGCTGGTAAGTGTCCTGCTCTACATGTGCTGAAGGTGAAGTGCCCGCCCAGATTACCGGTAAAAGTTGATAACCGAATTGTTCTGCTTGCTGGATAAAACCGCCAATCGGAATGTTCTGTTCCCGAAATTTCAGGATATCTGTGCCGCGGCTGAGCGGCGGAAATCCCCCGCCCTGGACAAAATCCGCGTAGCTTGCTTTGGTCTGGGCAAAGGTATTGGTTTCATGTTGAAAGCCCGCAATGATGATTTTCTTCATATCTTGAATCCCTCCTAAGCTAAGTATTCATTATTTATCGACGATTAGAGCAGTGTGTGTTGTTTGCTGAGGCGCAGCTTGCTTTTTCAGTCTGAAGGCATAAATCAGGAAAGCGCCACCGAGCATCATGATCACAGCAATCGTGAACCAGCCTGCCAGCATGGAACCGGTCATTGACTGCGCCATGCCCATAATATTTGGACTGACAAAACCACCGAGTAATCCAATACTGTTAATTAAGGCAATTCCGCCTGCTGCCGCACTACCGCTTAAGTATTTCGATGGAATCGACCAGAAAATGGTATAGGCACTAAACATAAAGGCCGTTGCGGTACAGATCGCAATAAAGGACAGCAGGAAATTCGCACTCATCACCGACAACATCAAGCTGACTCAGGCCAATACCGTCGGCACTACACAATGCCATTTCCGTTCCTGCCATTTGTCCGAGCTGCGGGCAAAAATGATCATGAAAATTGCGCCGCATAAATATGGAATCGCCACCAGCCAGCCAATCATCTGCAAATTCTGGATACCGCCCGACTTCAGTAAAGATGGTAGCCAGAAGCCAATCGCATAGATCCCACAGATAATGGTGAAGTAGGCCAAGGCCATGAAATAAATCCAGGGATCCTTTAATACCGCTTTAAAATTACTATGACCAGTGGCAGACTGATGTTGGGAAATTTCTTTCACCAATAAGGCTTTGTCCTCTTGAGACAGCCATTTTGCTTGTGAAGGATGATCGGTTAAATAAAAGTACGCTACGCAACCCAATAGCACGGTTGGCACAGCTTCTAATAAAAATAACCATTGCCAGCCAGAAAGATTATAAATCTGATGGAAAGTACTCATAATTTGCGTCGATAACGGCGCACCTAACATGCCAGCGAGCGGCCCAGCCAGCATAACAATCGCCATCACACGTGCAATGCGTGCACCGGAATACCAATAGGTCAGATAGAAAATCATGCCCGGGGCAAAACCGGCTTCGAATACACCCAACAAAAAGCGCAAGATATAAAACATTTGTGGGGTGGTGACAAACAGCATCGACATGGAGGTCAGGCCCCACAAAATCATGATACGGGTAATGGTTTTTCTGGCGCCGACTTTTTCAAAATACAGGTTGGTCGGCACTTCAAACAGCACATAACCTAAAAAGAATATGCCGGCTGCCATGCCATAAATTGCATCGTTAAAGCCCAGCTCCTGTTGCATTTGCAACTTGGCAAATCCGATATTGATCCGGTCCAGATAAGTAAAGAAATAACACAGCAATAAAAATGGCAGTAGTCGCCAGCTTACTTTCTTGTAAATCTGGTCTAACCGTTGCTGATGGGAGGTCATTAAATCCATCTAAAACTCCTTTTTATCTAGATCTTCTTATTGTTCAAAACAATGTAAGCATGCTCCTGACTTGATAACAATGTAATTTATTCGGCATACTGATGCTTTAAAAGCATCAGAGTTTTTATGGACAGAAACTTGCAATTCCTTGCGCCACTGAACGGAATCAATGAAAAGCGTTTGCGTTATTTCTATACGGTGATGATGTTTGGCTCGATGCGCAAAGCGGCAGATATCCTGAATATTGAACAGTCCGCCATGAGCCGACAAATTCAACTCTTTGAATCAGAATTAAAAATAAACCTGTTCAAACGTAAGGGACGGCATATTATTCCGACTGAAGCCGCCTATCTGGTACTTGAGTATTTCAAGGAAAATAAAAATCGTGAAAATGAATTATTTGACAGTTTATTTCAGCTGCAATCTTCTCAACTTGGCAAAGTGAATATTGTTTCAAGCGAAAGTTATATGCAACATATGATTTATGATGTACTTCGACATGTGCATCATAAATATCCAAATCTTGAAATCCAGTTAGAATTAATGAGTGCCCAGCATGTGGTACGACATATTGTGGACAGCCTGGCGCATATTGGATTGGCGTATAATCCTCCATTTCATACAGACATCAGCACCATTGCTCATAAAACAGAACCTTTTATTCTGGCTGTTCCTGCCGGTCATCCTCTTGCCAAGCTCAAGCATCGTATTTGTCTCTCTGAAATTTCAGCCTATAAATTTGCCTTAATGCCCGTAGGGCATGGTTTTCGTCAGCTACTCGACAGTGAAATGGTACGCTTACAAGTGAACCTGAATATTGGCCTGACCACCAATTCTATTTATGCCTTAAAAAATTATGTGGTGGCTGGACATGGGATTTCTGCCATGCGCTATGCAGATATCGCAGATGCAGTTAAAGAAGGTCAGGCCGTTGCCTTAACTATTGATTCCGAACTGTGCAACACGGCTCAAACCCAACTGATGGTTCGTAAAAACACCCATTTGTCAGAGTCGAAGCATTTATTAATCGAGCGCATTCATTCTAGTTTTGATTTGATCTTTTAAATTGCTTATAAAATTTAGGCAATAAAAAAGCCACTTAATTAAGCGGCTGATTTATAACAATAATTTTGGTGGAGGTGGCGTCAATTGAACTCAAATCCTAACCTATTAATTCTACATGTATTTTATTTAATAAAAAAATTCATTGACCCAATTTTGACCCAAATTAGATTTAATGCATTGAATCACTTTAAAATCATGTTCAAATCCGAATTCAGGATTTGAAGTGGCATACTGATTATACCAACATCGAGCTCACCATAAAATAATATGTTATAACATATCATTTCTTTGATTTTCTTTTTTGATGTATCATTCTTTTAGATATATTCAGGGACAAGGTAATGTTTGAAATTATTGATGATTTAAAGAAAAAATTAGATCAACATCGCCCTCTTTCTCCATCAATTGTCAAAAATTTACAAGAAGATCTTATTGTCCGTTGGACCTATCATTCGAATGCAATTGAAGGTAATACCCTCACCCTGCTAGAAACAAAAGTAGTACTCGAAGGTATTACTGTTGGTGGAAAGGCATTAAGAGAACACTTCGAAGCGATCAACCATAGAAATGCAATTTACTATGTTGAAGATATCATTCGGAAAGAGGAGCCTTTTTCTGAGTGGCAAATTCGTAATATCCATCAGCTTATCTTAAAGAATATTGATGATGATAATGCTGGACGTTATCGTCAGCAAAACGTTCTGATATCAGGTGCTACAATTACACCACCGGACTATACATTGCTCAATGACAAAATGACTCAGCTAGTCGATTGGTACAATTCAGAGGCACATAAGCTTCATCCCATTGAACGTGCAGCTAAAGTACATGCAGATTTTGTAGGCATCCATCCATTCATTGATGGCAATGGACGTACATCACGTCTATTGATGAATCTCGAATTGCTTAAAGCTGGTTATCCACCTTGTGTAATAACAGTTGAAAATCGATTAGCCTACTATGAAGCCCTAGATCAGTGGATGGCTTATGGAAATACTGAAGCTTTTATTCAGTTAGTTTCCGAGGCTGTATTAGAGGGTTTTAAACCGTATCAGATGGTTTTAGGAATATAAAAATCCTCTCTCATCGCCTTAAGGCGATGAGAGAGGATGTATTAAATTTAGGAGATGTACAACTTGCGACACTAAACTGGGTAGATTGGTTCAATAAAAAGCGTGTACACAGTGCACTGGGTTATGTATCGCCTTTTGAGTTTGAAGCAATGTACTATGATAAGATTAACCCGTTAGGTCAGGTGGCCTAACTTAAATAAAAAAGTCTCCGACAAATCCGGTACGGTTCAGTTTCATTCTCATAAAAATCTGCTTCAGTGCCTAATAAAGCAAGTTCATCTGTCAAACTTTTTGATCTAAAATAAACCTGCACTCTTTGATCAGACATCTCTTCATCTGTATTCTCAAGAAAACCAAATCTCATCTCTAATTCTGTGACACTTAGTCCTTTAGAAAGTGCTTCACGAATCTGATGCGTATATACCGATTTTTCGTCTATACAATTTTTCCAATAGTTAAATAAATCATCTTCTTGAGGAGTCCATCCATATCTTTCTCCCAGAAATCCTATAAAAAAAGGCGGTACTCCAAGCTTTTTACACCTTTCAATTTCCTTCAAACAAATCTCAATAGTTTGACCATTTTTTGCATCTTCTTCTGTGATACCCCAACGCAGATCAATCTCAGTAAAAACAACTTTTCTTTCCAGACATTTTTTACGAAAGACTGGGAAAATATGCTGTAGTAAAAGATCCCTTTCAGCTTCCATATCTTTAAAAGTAGAAGATAAAAAAATTGATATTTGGCGTTCTAGCGAAGCTGAAGTATGAACTTTCACATTTTTCCTTTCATATTTACATGTGTCTTATATCTTTTCAAAATACAAATCCGATCACTATTTAAGCAACTTATTATTAATATTAACTATATCTTGATAACAGTATATTCAAGAATACTTAATTTATATATATTAGTAACTTAAACATATTAAATCACAATATAAATGCTAAAGGGTGCACAATGTTAAATGGGGATTTAAAAAAGAATGCAATCGAAAAATTTGAAAATGCTAAAAACACCTACGAAAAACTAGGTGTAGAGGTCGGTAAAAAATCTGAAAAACTGATGAATTTGAGAAAAAAGGATTCTCATCAGATTATTACAAAAATTGAAGCTCTCTTTAGTGGTGTTGCTAATAAACCTAAAGAGTTTGATAAAACATTCAGTGAATATAACGCTGAATTTAAAGCATTTAATGAAATACTTGATCAAATTAAAGAAAATGCACGTCAGATTGATTTACAAGCAGGTGGTACAGCAGGTGCTGGTGTTGCAGCAGGTGCTGGTGTTGCAGCTTTCGCCCCAACTGCAGCTATGGCAATTGCAACTACCTTCGGTACAGCTTCTACAGGTACCGCCATTTCCGCTTTAGGTGGTGCAGCAGCCACTAATGCAGCATTAGCTTGGTTAGGTGGAGGAGCCATAGCTGCAGGTGGTGGTGGTATGGCTGCAGGTAATGCTTTATTAGCACTTGCAGGACCAGTAGGCTGGGCAATTGGCGGTACAGCATTGGTCGGAAGCGCACTATTTGCACGCAGTAGAAATGAGAAAATTGCTAAAGAGGCGGATGAAAAAAGAAAGGAAATCGAAGTTCTAAATAGACAATTTAAAGCAGCGTCTTTAGAGGTGGAAAAACTTACGGAAGAAACCCAAAAGCATATTGTAGGAATGCAATCCCAATTAAGAACGCTAGATTCAACACTTACCACACTTGATTATAATCAACTAGATGGTGGCCAAAAAGCGCTTATGATTTCATTGAAGAATCATGTAGAGAGCTTATGTCTACTTATGAAAAAGAAAGTTGAACTCTAATTTAATTAAATCATCAGGCAATATTAATGCAAACAACTTCAGTACAAGACCAGATTTCTAGTGCCATAGTCGATGGCATTAATATTGCTCGACTGCAAGATGAAATTACACAACTTAATCTGCAGGATCAATGCTTTATTAATTCAATGAAGCATGTTGATCAAGTTCGAGAATTTATTGGCATACCTGAAAATATTTTAGGTAGCGACCTTACAAAACATGGAGAAATTGCCGAACATGTTGAAGTGAGTATTCGTAATGCAAGAGATGCTCTTGCGGGCGATTCTATTAGAGCTACTTTTGAAGGAGTAGGACGCACTGCACCCGAAGATTACTTGATAGATGGAATTCAGGTTCAATCAAAATTTATTAACGGTTTGGGCAATAACCTTGATCATGTGCTCAAGCATATGGACAAATATGACAACTTTGGTCGTGATGGATCTTATTATCATATTCCAAAAGATCACTATGAATTGATTTCTAAAATTCATCGCGGTGAATCAATTGAAGGTTTAAGTCAAAAGACTATCAATTCCGTTCAAGCAAAAATTGAAGAAATTCAAACCAAGTCTGGACAGACATTTAATGAAGTAGTTCGGCCTGGAGTATCTGATTATGCTGAAGTTCAACAAGGCCAAGTACATGAAACATTAAATAAGCATAGTGCTGACCTCGAACAACAAAATGAAAAACTAAAAAATATTATTCACGATAAAAATCAAGCTAACTTAACAGAAGGGTTAAAAGCAGCTGGAGCTGCTGCAGCTGTCGGTGGTGCAATTGCCTTGAGTTCCTCTTTATACCTTAAATATAAAAATGAAGGAAAAAATTTATTTAAGGGTGAGCTAACCAAAGAAGATTGGAAAGAAGTTGGATTAGATACAGCTAAAACATCCGCATTAGCGGGTGTGACTGGTGCTGCAGTTTATGGTTTAACTAATTGTGCGGGGTTAGCTGCTCCCCTAGCTGGTGCATTTGTTACTGCATCAAAAGGGGTAAGCTCATTAGTACATGACTTTTACCAAGGGAAGTTAACTTTTGAAGAATTTCAAATGAATTCAATTTTTGTTTGTGCTGATAGTGCAGGTGTTGGTCTTGCTGCGCTAGCAGGACAAACATTTATCCCTATACCGGTCTTAGGTGCCGTCATTGGTTCAATCGCAGGAAAGTTTGTATGTGAAATTTTATTAGGCGAAGATAAGAAGTTAGCACAGAAGATGGAAGCTTCCATGCAACTTTTTTTAGCTAAGGTTGATGAAGTTTATATAAATGTCATAAATAAAATTAATACTGAATTTGAAAAAATTGCTGATTTAAGAAGTAAAGCATTTGACTTAAATACTAATATTTCAATTATAGAGTCCAGTATTATATTGGCTCGTGCTCATAGAGTAGAGGAATCTAAGATATTGAAAAATGAAGATGATTTACGAAGTTTCTTATTCGATTGATATTTAAAAAGTATATTAGAGAAAAACTATGAGTCTTAGATTTCGCAAAAGTATCAAAATCTTACCTGGCGTAAAAGTTAATATCTCAAAAAAAGGGATTAGTAGCATTGGTTTAGGTAAATCAGGTGCATCAATTAATTTTAATAAAAAAGGAATACGCACAAATATTGGTATACCCGGAACGGGAATATCTTATTCAAAATTTCATCCGAATAAAAAACCACCTGAGAAAGAATTAGAACAAGAGCCTTCATATATCCCTATAAAACCACACTCAACTCCTTCACCAAATTTGCCTTCAAAAAACTATGTTTTATTATTAGTAGGTATTTGTTGCTTTTTAATAGGCGTTATATTTTTTTAGATTCATCATACTAATTTTATTTATAATAGTACTAACATTCCAAGAACTAATAATACTTACACAATTAATGAGCGCTTGAGTTAACAAAAGACTAACTCAAGCGAGACATATTTTTTCTAACCCACTGCTTCTCTATTTAGACAACTTTACGAATTAGACATTTGAACATAAGCTAAACGACCACCAGAGTCTTTAGAAAGAATGATTTTCACACCCTCTTTCAACTCAATACGATTGCCAATTTCAATTTTATGCTGCCGATCTTCTTCATCAAAGACAAATAAGCCATTCATTCTCTCATTCACTAACCACCATTGTTGGTTATATTCAACAAAATATCCCATTCGACGCATTTGGTGCGCTTCTAAACGTTCATTGGGTAAAACCAAAGCATTAATATGCCATTCAAATAATGATTGGTTTGACCAAACCATTAACCGGTGATTATCAGATTTATACTCCTTCTGATTACGAGAAGAGTAAAAGTTCAGAATAGGTAATTTTTTCGTGTATGCTGTCCCACAGAATGGACACTTTGGTTGTCTTGAATTATCAAATACAAACCATTTTTGAGTACAATCTGGATTTACACAAGGTTGAAGTAAATCAGTTGTTTTAGTCAACGCAGCTTCCCAATCATTTGCCGAAGGTCTTTGATTAGGTTCATGTAAATAATCTTCAAAACTCTTTTTAAATAATTCTGATAGATATGGACCAGTCACTGTATATGGAATTTTTTTAGTATCCACCCATGGTAAATATGATTTTTTCCAATCATCAGTATTAATAGCATTAGATGTATCTATAGAGTGTTCAACAAATAGCGCATGATCTCCCATACTTAATTTTTCATCATTCTGACTATCATTCAGATCATGTACTTTTTTACCACGTAATGGATGGCGATATAGCAAATACATATAAATCAGTACTGCTAATGCATGTCTATCTGTTCTGATGGATGGAAGAAAACGTTTTGGATCATTCCGATCTAGATGACTTGTAGCTATAACTTCAGGTGCAATAAAGTCAGGTGTACCGACAACATCTGGCGGAAATTTACCCGGCACTACCAAACCATCTAGATCGATAATACATGCTCTACCTGTCACAGGGTCAATCAACACATTCTTATAAGATAAATCTGAGTGAGCTAATCCAGCTGCATGCATGCGTCGAACACCTCGAGCAAGCATCATGCATATTTTTAAATAACTTGCCCACGTGCCTTTCTCTCTCGCATCAAGAAAACGATTTTGATTACTTGCACTTGCGAACCATCTTCCTTCTTTTTCTCTGCCTTTGATATTCAACTGATCATTATTAGATGAACCAAATTTAAAAAAGAACTCTTTACTATAAGCGGGTGCAACAATACCCAATAAATTGTTATGCTCAACTAAAGCATTAGGCCAACAAAAACCACTTTCCCAATATTTCCCACCCAAACCGTTCATAATACTGTCATGCTTAGTCGTGACGATTTCTAGTAAACGTCGTTTCTGTTCTTGATAGTCATTTTGATTATCATAAAACTTATTTTTTTGCTTATTAAAAAAACATACGACATAGCTTTTATCAGGTGAGAAATAAACATCTTTCATCGCACCTGAAGCAATAATTTGATCTATATAACTAATTGATCTTCCATCATGGGTTTTACAATGAACGATATTAGACATCTGTGAAACTCTCATCTGTTAAACTTAAATTCGGTTCATTGTGTGGTAAAAGCACAAGAAGCGTTCTGTCATCATGATGTCCTTTTTTGAAGAAATGAATTTTTTCATTCAACTCAGACCCATCTATATCGTTATTTAAAACTTCTTTATATTCATTATAAAATTGAGTCCAATTATCTAGACTACTTAGTTCACTATCTGTTTCAAAATATGGATCTGAAATACCATCAGACATTAAAAATAACCAATCGTGTACAGATGCAATTGTGATACTTACATATTGATGAAAGGGTTCTAAATTTGGACTCAAGAAAACTGTCTGTCCCACATAATCCCCTCCATCTGTTTGACCTAACAAACGTATCTTCTCTTGGTTATATACGGCAACAGCACCATCTCCAACCCAAAAACTTGATATAAAGCGTTTGTCTTGCACATGTTTAACAATCACAATTTGTAAGGTGGTTGCAAAATCTCTGAAAGAACTTTGAGTATTTTCAACTTTCTGGCGGATCTTCTCCATTGCATAATCAGTCGCTTCTCTAAATAATTGAATTGATGCTGTATTCCAATTCTCAACAATAGATTTATTTATTTCAGACGTGTGTGGCTCTTCAAAAACATACTTTTCTAAATCCTGAAAAGCTTGTATTGCGGCCAATTTATGGCTTAAAAAGTTTATTGACTGTTCTGTGGCTAATCTCGAACCTTCTCTTGAATACTTTGCACTTCCAGCACCATCTGCCACAGAAAGAATTACTAAGGATGGATCATGCTCTAAAATTTTATATTCGAAATGGTCATCCCTAAATGAACCATTATGTTCATGTGAACGTCCTCGACGACTTGCAGCAATAATTTTATAATTTTGGTTATTATTAAATTTTATCGTTTTATAAAATTCATGATCTTTAGGAAATAATGAATCTTCGGCAGGCTCATTGACCTCCCATAGATCTTTAGGATCTGCAACAATAACTAGATTTGCGCAAGCCTTATAAATATTATCTTGATATTTATAATTAAAGTTGATAACAGATGATCCCGTTTTTTGAGGAACACCTACAATAAAACTATCTTCAACACTTAAACCGAGATTATTTTCTGAAAAATTAATGCTTTCATAGAGAATTTCAATTTCTATATTTTCCTTTATAGTAATTTTTTCTTTATAAAACTCTTTAATTTTTCCATTTGCAATTGAGAAAGTCACCTTTGGAGGTACTATCTTAGATACTGATTTGTTTTTTGATTCTTTAATATCAATATTTGATATCATTTGATTGCTATATTTTTGTGTTTGTTGCTCATTAGTTTTAACGACTAACGCCTCTTGTTCTTTATTATTTATATTATTAATTTCATTGTTAACCAACTCAGCATTAATTTTTTCCAATTCAGTTGATTGTGAATTGGAAAGCTCAGTTATTGATTCATTTTTCTTGTCTTGAACTTCTGTAGTATGTAATTGATCATTTGGAGAAATATCACCAATTAGATTATCTACCTTTTCTTCAAAAGAAGGATTTAAATCTTCAATATTATTGTTTTGAGACTCTAGTTGCTCCGCTTTAATATCTTTGCCAAAATCTTCTTGTTCTATCTTATTATTTCTCTCTGAATCAATTTGAATTTCATCATTTACAATATCCTGTAATAATAATTTTTCAGAATCATTTATTTCTAAATACTCTTCGACTTTATTTTTATTTGCTAAATCAGTCTCTGCTTTATCAACTAAAACCTCTTGTTCTATCAATAAAGTAGGTATATTTGTATCACTCATTTGATTAGAGTCTTTTGAACCATATCTTTTATTAAAAAAAATACCCCCTTTTTCATTAAAATCTATTTGTTCATTAATAATTTTTTTTATTTCATCTAATTCAGATAAAAGTTTTTTCTTAGGGTCAACTCCTCTCCAATTTCTTTTTAAATCTAACATTTCAATTAAATCTACTGTATGATTGAAAAAATCATCTAAATTTCCCCAATAATCTTTTTTACTTAGCATAATTTTACTCTTCAAATTTCAAGCACATATTAAAAACTGATTCTGTTAAATATTCGACATTCAATATATTATCTGTCAAAGTCATATATTTATATTTTGATTTTATAGTCAGATTATCCATAGAATAAATAACAATATTGGAAAATTTTGAAATATTACTAATAGTTTTAGAAAAACTTTCAAAAGTAAATACATCTACTGCATTATTTGAACTAAATATAAATAAGTTTGGGCGATAAAATTCCTTGCCAAAACTTATTGATTTTTCTAAGTTATAAAGAGCATTTCCCAAAAAATTCAAACCAAATAATTCATTTTCCGAAATTTGAAAATCTCTCAAGTTAGACTTACTATTAATAATACTTTTAAAAATTAAATTTTTAGAAAAAGTATAGAAGTAAATTTCACAACTTTCTTTAAGATAATCATCATTATTCAACAACTTATATAATACTTCTAGTGCAATATTTGTTGCTTGCAATTTTTCATGAGCATTATAAATTGAGCTGTCTACTAGGCATATTACAGGAAGTTTTTTCATCAAAAAAATACCATAGCCCCTATTAGGCTATGGTGATCACCTCTTAAAATACAAAATTGATTTCAGGTGGTGGCGGAGGCAAATCCCCAATAACAGCATCACCTTGATTTGAATCAACTTTTTGGCTACTCATTGAAACACTTTGCGTAACCCATTTAAAGAAAGCTGTAATTGTTGCACTGTCAGCAGTAGGTAAATGAACAATTCCTTCTGCTAATTGCTTAAGAACACTTGCAGCTTCAATACTGCCAACACTACAAGGAATAATGAGGCCCGGCTTTACTGCTTTCAGTTTTTCGAAACCCTGCTTCCAATCATCCGTTGGCACACCATCAGACATAATAAAAATTAATGGCTTCCAATCCCCTTTAGAGTCATTTGTATTCTTTTTAACTTCGTTAATAATACAATTTGCTGTTAAAGTTAGACCTTCACCCAAAGCCGTCCAACCTCCAGCTTCTATAGATGGGGTTTGAAAATCTGCAAGTTCTGTTAATGGCACTATCTGCTGAGCTTTATCATCAAATGTGATTACTGATAAATAAGCTGTTTCTAGGGCATGTGGATCTTGTCGTAATGAAGAGACAAATAGGTCTATACCGTTTCTAACAGATTCAATAGGCTCTCCGTGCATCGATCCTGATGTATCAATAACTAAATAGACAGGCAGTCTTCTCATAATTCTTACTCATTATCATAAAGAAAAAAATCGTTATTTCTTTTCAGTTTCAGTAAAGTATTTTTCATAAATTTATAAGCATAAAAATACTCATAGATTTTTTTAAAAACCAATTTATTATAAATACTTAGTTTGATTTCAATACTATCAAAATCTCTTAAGTTATCCAATTTAATGTGAAAAATATTTTTTGGTATTTTAGTCGTATCGAACCAAATCGTCATAGCACCCATGACTTTATCTTTATTAATAATAAAAGGCCCCTCAATAGGGGTACTAGAAGATAAATGGATGATATCAATTTGTTCATGATTACAATCTAAAGTAAGCAAAACCATATCTGAAAAATCGTCCATACTATTTTTGCTTTTAAGCTGGATATAAAATTTTTTCAGCTTGAGGCTTTCTAAAACAATTTCTGGCAAATAATTTATTTGATCATTCATATATTGCCATCATTTTTAAAGTGTTCATTTGCAAGTTTACGAATTTGTTCTTCTGTAGTTGTAACAACTCGGATATCAACGCGCTGAGATTTTGATGGATTTTCATTTTCACCACTATTTAGAGGTTCACCAGCATTATTTAAAGGCTTAGATGACGAATAACCAATTGCTCTTACCTTCTGACTAAGCCACTTTTTTTGATCAGCATTTAAACTTGAAGAGCTTAAAAGATAGACTAAGGTTGATTGCGCACGAGCCTGAGATAAATTCATATTTGCAATATAAGATTCTTGCGTTGAACTATTGCGTGACCAATATGTGGAGGTATGTCCTTCAATATAAATTTCTTTAATATTTTTTTCGATCTCTGGTTTCATTACAACTGTTAAATAATTCTTAAAAAACTCATCAATCACATTCTTAAATTGCGGTGATAAATCAGAAGAACCTGTATCAAATTGTATAAATTGACTATTATTAAATCTCACAAGACCCGTCGTATCTAAATCAGCTCCCCATTTAGATAAATTATTTTTAAGTACTTTATTTAATTCAGAATGCAACAGCACCTCATTTCTTTGAAAAACTTTTGGAAATTCAATAATATCTTTAGTGGAAACAATAAAATAAACTGCAATAAATAAAAAAACAAGCATAAGTGAGGTCATAATATCACTTAAGCTTACCCATTCATCTTCTCGACTTAATTTTCTAAAAAATCTCATTAATTTTCACCTAAAGAAATACTAATAGGTAGGGCTTTAGGTTCTTGGATATCCTTTATTGAAGAATGTTGATTTTCAATTTTCATATCAATCTTATTAATATAATTATTAGTCATTTCAAATTTTTTTGAAAGCTCTAATTGTAGATCCAATAATTGTTTATCAAATTTAGGAATTTGAATATTCTTTATTAATGCATGTTGATTTTCAATCAGCGAATCTATTTTATTTAGGTGATCATTTGTCATTTCAAATTTTTGTGTAATGTCCATATGTACTTCATATAGTTGCTTATCAACTTTATTCTTAAATTTATCAATAGCAGCCATTTGATGAACACCAACTTTTTCAATTAAATCTGTTTGATTTAAATATACCTTCTTAGAGTATTCTACATTTTTTTCATATATATCAATACTATTATTTTTAAATAAATTATTAACTTCTATTACTTGCTCAAATGATTTCGCCATATCTAAAGAATTTTGTTGATAGGTTTTCATGTTTTCAATGAGATCTAGATTTGATTGATTAAACTGGTTATATATCGCATCCATCTGTATGCGATATTTTTCAGCATCAACAATACTTTCTTTGCCTAAAGTAGCTAATTGTTCTACTTTTGCATCTATAATATTGATTTGCTTATCAAGCTCTTCTGAACTTAATTGAAGGCCTTCATTCATTTGAATGAAACTTTCAGTATAATTTTTCAACAAATTAAACTGTTTTTGTTGCTCAAGATAACTTTCATTTATTTGTTTTAAAGTGGCCTGATTATTTTTAATCTCTTCACTATAGCTATTCTGCCATGAAATAACATTTTCTAAAGTTTCATTCAATTTAGGAAAGTTAGAAGCAAATTGATTTCCCATATCTTTATTAAACTCCAACATTACAGACTTTAATGCAGCGATAAATATTTCATTATTTCTTTCTGTTTGAGAAGTAATAAATTTCTCATTACTTTCTTGCAAGGAGGCAATACGACTTACAAGTATATCTTTATAATTTTTAAATTCAGTTTCTTGTTTTCTATGAATTGCTAAAGTATCTGCACTACTAGTAACTAACTCTTCAATGTATTTGACTAATGTGTCTTTATAATCTTTTGATTCACTTTCCTGTCTCTGTTGAATCAATAAACTTTTTTCATTATTATCTAGAAATATACCTATTCTAGCCTCTAGCGCATCATCATTTTTTTGATCATTTTTTACGAAATAAAATATTGCTTTGTATAAAATAGAATAAAAAACTCCTATCGTCGATGCTATAAAAGCACCTTGTATATGTATCAAAAGATTGTTAATTGCTTTAGTAGGATTGGAGCTCAAATCGAAGTCATAAAGGCCTAAACCAACCCCCATAAACATAAAAAGAATGCCTAAAGTCACCAAAAATGAAGGTGCATTACTTCTAATAGAGTGAACTTTATTGAAATAAATTAAAGTGAAAAATGCTATTGTTAGTGTGACTGTGCTGAACCCAATTATCCAATTCATATTTTTGGTTTAGTTAAAATTAATTACATAATTTTACAGTTTTTTTTTAATTTAACTAGATTAAAATCATCTTAAAACAAATTATTTATAAAAATAATTTGGAGATTGGACGTGATGATATAAAAAATTCACATGCATGGAGATGGTGGCAGTTTAACTAAGTACTTAAATATCTAAATTATATAATTTTTTAAAAACTGAATTACCCGAATTTACCCATAAATAAAAAGACCATGGCACTTGCTATGGTCTTTTTTAATTTTCATTAATTTAGAAGGTTTCCAGCTTTCTCTGTAATAGCTCCTCCAGCTAGCAAATGCTGATAGAGGTGGGCAACTGCATCAGTACCTTTAATCATTCGATACTCAATATCGCTCATACTGGCGTATTCTTTCGCAGCTTTAGCTTTTGCTAATACGATAGGATCTTCGTACTGATGATCGCCTTTTACCTCTATAATGACATACTGACCATTTTTCAATTGGACTAAAAAATCTGGGTAGTAGTTTCGCAGTGCATATGAATCTGGATCGATATATTGGAAGTAGAATTCAGTTTTTGACTTATCAGTAAACATACCCGTAAAGTAAATTTTCTCTACGCCATCATCCTTTAAGAGATCCCAAAACAATGCATACTCTGGATTTGAGTCAAAGGTATAAGTATCAAGATTGAAGCTTTTATCTCTCAACCCTATTTGCGTATTTGCATATAGAGCTGTTCCACCCTTACCTTCTGCAATTTCATAGAATGATAAGTCGCCAACCGCTGGAGGTATGATCAACTGAACTTCTTTCTCAATAGTTTCTTTTTCAACTTCCTGATCATAGATAGCTTTGAACAATCTTGGAATGACTACGTCATAAAACAATTCATTAAACTCATTAATGCAGTTTAGAATTTGCTGAAGGCCTTCTTTAGTCTGCTCAAGCATACTTTCAATACGAATAGGACTGATATTCAGATAGCGAGATATTTCAGCAACCAGAGTTAAAGCTGAATATTCGACTTTCTCTTTCTCACTCGTCCGATCAGTCGTCTGGCTGTATTGAGCAGAATTAAAGTCTCTTGCTTGCAGGTTTGTCGTAGTAACTTGAATAATCTTATAATCTTTAGTTAACTCATTCCAAGCATCGACATTTGATGGATCAAGTTCAAGAGCAGTGCCTTTTACAAACTCTTTTTCTTTTAACTTAATCGTTTGCTTAACGTGCTTCAATTTAATTTTGACATCTTCGCGAACCTGAACATTAAGCATATTCTTGGTCTTAGGCTGAGGATCATTAAATTCTGAAGCTGTCATTCTAAAGTTAGCCTGAAGCTCAGCATCAAGAATGTCGTAGTTCTCTTTGCTTAAATAAATAGAACCTGTGTATTGTTTATTACCTATTGAACGCAGACAACGCATCGTTGCTTGGAGAACAAATACTTTTGACTTTGGTGAGCGATACATAGCCACACCAAATAAAGAGCGACAGTTCCAACCCTCTCGGCCTTTGTTCACAAGCAAAATAAACTGCTTTTCCGATCCTTCAGTTCCAGGCACATCGAGATTATTAAAATTACGAATATCATCCGAAGTAGTACGTTTTGCATCACCTACATTGACTAAAATCTTGTCAGAGGAAATACCATGCTCTGCCAACTGACGCTCAAGTTCTGGTTTTAACTCTTCTGTAAGCTCTTCTACTGTAGATGCAAAGAAAGCAAGTTTAGGTAATAGACCTTCTGGCTTTATATCTTTTGTCGCTTCCAAGAAATCTTTTACTGCAATTTTGACAAAGTCTTCAGTACGGGTTGTTGTATATGAATGAACAGCTGGGCTCTTAAGATAATGCTCCTGAATGGCATTTTTTAAGTTAAATGCATAAACAACCTCAGGAAGTACATCCTCACCCACATAGGGTGTACCTGTGTAGTTGAAACATGCAACAACTCGAGTACCTGCCTCATTCAAATTCTTAGCAAGCTCATCGATCGTTCGACGTAAACTATTATCCGTCTTTGTCGTACCACCCATCATGTCCTTTTTCAAAGCTTGGCCAAAAGAGTGATGTGCTTCATCGACAAAAATACCGAGCTGAGGCAGACGTGATAACTTCTCAAAACGTTGGTTTGTCTTTAGGTCATCTTCATTGGCTGGCAGACCTAGATCACCATAAAGCTCTGCGAACTCGCCGTAATCAGGTTGGCTATTTTCAAATAGTTGCTGCGTCGCTGTCTTTTCAGCATGTTGACGCTTCAAAATAATTTTTTGCGTATTCGATACAATCAAATTGAACTTAGAGCCATCCATCGTACTAAGCGAAGTACCAGCTTCATCAAGGAAGTGGAATTTTAAGTTCGCATCAAAAATACCTACATATTCTTTTGGCACAACTTTTGAAATATCAAAAGATTCAATTTCTCGAAGAGACTGTAATACGGTTTTGTCAGGCGCAAAGATCAAAGCGTTATGACAGTATTTTTCATCCTTTGGCCATTTATTTGCTAATAGGAATTCATAGAAAATACACGTCGCCATGAGTAAGGTCTTACCCGTACCCATGGTCAACGCAAAGATATAGTTAGGATAATCACGGCTATTGGACTTCATAGCCTTTAAGATTTTTTCGTAGTTGATAACAGTATTATCAACTTCGGTCTGATCTAACCCTAAACTACCCTGAATCGAATCTTGATCAGTGACATTTGAAACCTTACGCCCTTCAAATTTATTTTGGCCTTTGTACCAATCTTCAAAGAGTTTTTCGACTTTATCATTACCTAAAAATTCTTTTAAAAAGATGTAAATTTCTAGGGCTTCAAACTGAGGACGACGTAGAAAAGCATCCCGTCTATTCGCTGGATGGTTATAGTCTAAGAACTTCTTGGTTAGCTCACGATAATTTTTAGTAATTTGACCTCTATTGGCGTCATAAAATGTCCATAGGATATTAAAGAATGCGAAGTCTAAATTAACCTTAGAAGTCTGTTTGGCTTTAGCCATTCGCCAACTCCTCATCTGTCAAATTACGCTCTAATGACTCAGAAAGGAGATCCGTAATCTTAATACGAATTGTACCTGCTTCTTCAGGGATAGCATAAGCACCTTGTACAAGTTCATTTTTGGCAGGAATGTCTGTTAATGCTGGTTGGAATACCGCACCATCATAGTTCCAATCAATCATGATACTTTCAACCATCTCACGCCAATCAGATACAGTATCTTTGGTTTGTGAAAGTTTTTGTAGTAAGTTCATTGGATAAAATTTATCTACGACTAACTGGCCATTCTCAACTTTAAACAGTGCTTCGGAGTCACGTTTAAATTGCAGATCTGAACGATCACGTAAGATATCAACCACTTGGATATCTAATTTGTAGCCAACAGACTGCTCAACAAATGCAGCCAAGTCAGGTTCATGCCCCATACAAATTAAAGTCATCTTTTCAACAGGCTGATTTGGCTTTTCTTCTTTACGTTTTTCAAATGCTTTGTAATCTACGCCATGGATTAAATCAGCCACATCTGCTTTAGTCGCAATATGATTGACTGGCATGAGTTTGACCATACGGCCGTCTTTTTCACCGTCATAAACGCTGTTAGGGATTGGCTGAATATCTAGAGCTTGAATAAGCAGTTCTTTTGCTTGAACAGGGTTTCTGAATACGTCGTAATGGTTGACGTTATAGACTTCAAAACCAGTATAGAGTGCTTGATCATCACCCAACTCAGGTTGAATATTTTTGAGTTCCTCAGCGACTTTAATTAAACGCTTAGTCGTGGTTTGTATCGCACCTAAGTTAATGTCGGCACCAATAAACTTACGCCCAAGTTTCATTGCAACAGCCTGGGTAGTTCCTGAACCCATGAAGCAATCAAGTACAAGATCACCTTGTTTGGAGCACATATTAATGATCCGATCTAACAATGCCTCTGGTTTCTGTGTAGGGTAGCCGGTCATGACTGAAGATTGGCTGTTCTCTGGATTAATATCTGTCCAAATATTATCTACAATAGTACCTAAAGCTTCATCTAAATAATGTTTAATTCGATAGCCACCATTAGAAGTTACATAAAGTTTATTTTCGGCCCTTAGTTCGTCAAGCGTAGCTTGTGTAACATCCCCCAAATAACTATCTTTAAAAAGACGTCCGTCAGAATCCTGATGAGAATATCTTGCTCTCATATTCTCAGACATCGGTTGATAAATAGGATTATAAGTAAAATTTTCGCTAGATTTCGAGTAATACAAAAGATCAGCTGAGCTTTTCCCTAAAGATGTTTTCCCTTTATAACCACTTGAAGTCATAGTTCTCCAAGTAATATGACCTCTGAATAAATCTGGCCCAAAGATTTCATCCATCATAAGTCGTAAATGATGGCTTTTACGCCAATCACAATGTAGCCATATACTGCCTGACTTACTTAGCAATTCTTTTAAAAGAATTAGTCTAGAATACATGAACTGTAGATATTCATCATTTGACCAAATATCTTTATATTGTTTTTCCTCAAAAGAACTTTGATCATTTTCTGCTGTACCTGCTCTTAAACTCACTTTTTTCTTATAATCGGCTTTAGAGTCGAACGGTGGATCAATATAAATCAAATCAACTTTTCCACGAAACTCACGAAGTAAATGTGACATGACCTGAAGGTTATCGCCCCAAAAAATCTTATTTAGCCAACCATTAACTGCTTCACCATGCTGTTCTTTTAATTGTGCTGGGTAATAACGAGTTGAAGTAAAAGGTCGCTTACCTTTCCAATTCAACATCGGGTAGCCTTTAATTGGCTCAAACTTAAATACTCCCTCTTTAGAGCTTTCTTCAAGCAAATCTAAAGTATTATTTACAGTCGTCATTTAAAGACTTTCCTTCACAAAATTCCAATTTTTACGATCGCAGTAAAAACGCATGTCACAGTTGGGGCAAAGCTTATCAGGTCTACACGTCATTCCATAATCTTTAGCTTCAATACGAGCTACAACTTGATCAAACTGCTTCACCGTTTTCTCAATTTGATCTGTTTTCTTTTCGAAACTCACATACGGAGAGCCATCTGATTCACCCGTATAGTACAAGTGCATACGACTTACAGTCTGACCCGTTTTTTCTTCTAATAAATGTGCATAGAGCTGAAGCTGGCGCTGATACGTTTCCAATCTCGATTTTTCTTTTTCTAAATCCGGCTTACGTTCAGATTTAAAATCAATAATCTCAACTGTGCCATCTTCCCCACGTATCAAATCAATACTCCCTTTCAGGATGTATTGATCTTTCACCAAAGAAATCTCAACTTCAGCTTCCTGCAATCGATGTAAATGCTGTTTCTCTCGATCGTAGTAGTTCAACACATGTTTCTCGATGGCCTTGATGGTACTAGGCGCCAAGAACTGTCGCTCTTTCTTAGACAAATAAATGTAGTTAGTGTTCAACCAACTTTGGATCTGTTCATGTGTAACTAAGTGACTTTCGTTACGTAATACTGCCTTATGAATATCTTCGATCGTTTGATGTACGAGCGTACCGAAGATCTGAGCACCCGCACGAACAGGATGAAACTCAAGTTCTTTAAAGAACCGGTATTGTTCAGGACATGCTTCAAATAAGAGAATATGCGAAGTAAAAGCATACTCTCGCTTTAAGTTCATCTCTTTGACTTGAGCAAATTCAATTTGTGATAAATCAAGCTCAGGATGTCTCCAACTCACCAAACCATCAACAACTGATCTAAAATATTTAGATGG
Source organism: Acinetobacter sp. YH01021 (assembly GCF_013420255.1). GTDB lineage: Bacteria > Pseudomonadota > Gammaproteobacteria > Pseudomonadales > Moraxellaceae > Acinetobacter. The sequence continues at coordinate 39,975 of NZ_VOYO01000008.1, read as the reverse complement.
TGAAGGCCCTCGACCGTTTTTAATTTCTGCCGAGAGTACCAATAAATTTTGAGCACGTGAAAATGCTGTGTAATACAAACGCCAAAAATCAAAGTTTTTGATCAGATTAAATGGCTCATATGGTGGCTTACTGAAATAATTATTTTCTAAGATTTCATCAAGATGATCATGACTCTTTTTAGGAACACCCTCCAAGCTACATGTCACTACAACTGGATATTCCAGCCCCTTAGATTGGTGAATGGTTAGGAATGATACGCAACCACTCGGCGCATATTCAGAGTCATCTTCATACTCGCCAATCCCCCCATCCTTTAAAAATCTGAAATATTGGTTAAACAAATCCGTTAAGTTTTTATCTAAAAACTCTTCGGAAATGACCGTCACATAATGCAAATATTCAAACTTAGCTAACAGCGATGAGAACTTAGACAAGTTGCGTGCAGCACGCCCCTTATCTAGACCATTTAAAGCTTCATCTGCAAAGTATCGACTAAACAACGGGAATTGTAAGGCTTGATAAAATAAAGCAGTAAAGCCATAGTCGGTGTTATCAACCAACTGATGATGTGTTCTAGCACGCTCCTGTGCCCACTTCAGAAGATCTTGGTTTTCTACCTTTTTGAGTTCCTCCGAGATTAAAGGAATACATTGCTGATCGTAATAGTCCCAAATCGCAAGTTTAAGGTTTTCATTCCATTTACGTATCGTGAAATACTTAGGAAATAAGAAAATAAATAAACCAATGATCAGCTTAATCTCTTCACGATCAAAAAACTGATTAGAACGTGGTGAATAAACAGGGATACCCTTTTCTTCTAAATAATTTGCAAGTCCTACAGCTCGATCACTTTGTACAGAGCGAAATAAAAATGCGACCTGATTCCAATCTTCTAGCCCATCCTTTTGCAAAGACAATAGAAATTGGTAGTTTTCCTCATACCACTCTTCACGACCTTCAGCTGTCACTTTAATTACAGAAGGCACTTCTGGAAAATCATCCTCATGTGCTCGAATGTTCTTATCATAGCGGTATCGGTTTACGCCTGTTCCCCATTCTAATCTCTGCATCCATTGGCCAAAGAAATTCACGATATCAGGATGAGAGCGGTAGTTGGTGGTAAGTTGAATCTGCTTACACTTATTTGCATCAAAGTTTTTAGGAAACTCTAAAATATTTCGAATCGTCGCACCACGGAAACGATAAAGACCTTGGTCATCATCGCCAACTACACAAAGGTTCTGTGCTTCTCCCATGAGTAATTTTAGAATTCTTTCCTGAATCGTATTGGTATCTTGATATTCATCCACCATCAGATACTTCAGTTTAGATTGAAGCTCTTGCAATACTTCAGGCTGATTTTCTAAAAGCTTCAAAGTCTCATATTGAATAGTAGAGAAATCTAAAGCATTATTTTCTTCAAGCAATTCATGATATTTTTTCAGGCAATGACCGAGAATTGAAACTTCTATATCACTTGCTTCTATCAACTCATCAGTAGTCAAGGCCTCCTCTGTGACCTTATTTAATAGACCAAGCAACTGATTCGCCTGATTCCATCTTGATTGCTCTTCTTTGATGAGCAAGTGAAAATTTTCAAGCTCGGCAAACTCTTTCATCTTTTTGTAGAGTAAGAATTGTTGATCGAACTGATCATACAAAGTAAAGCTACGCTTAAGACGGGTATATTGTTGGTTCTCTTCTAATATTCTTAAGCAAATTGAGTGAAATGTACCCAAGTACATTTCATTAAGATTAAGATCAATCTTAAGTTCTAACAATCTATTTGAGATACGTGTTGTTAATTCTCTTGCCGCTTTTTCAGTAAAGGTCACGACAAGAATTGATTCAGGTTGTACACCTTTCACTTGAATAAGCTTCACAATTCGCTCAACGAGGGTAAATGTCTTACCCGAACCGGGACCCGCAATAATAAGTACTGGCCCATCTAGTGTATCCAAGGCTTCTTGTTGAGCTTTATTGATATTCGACATTTTCAGCCTCACTGTGAACATTTTCTGGCACAGATTCAGTAAGAAAACCCAATCCTAATAAACTAACTTTTTCTCCTTCTGATAATTTATTTGGTTCTTCATCTAACTTTTTCAGTATAAAATCTAGAATCTCTATGCCTCTTTTCTTAATTAATTCTGCAGTCCAGGAGCTATTATTAGCAACGAGCTGGGCACTTAAAGAGTCATATCTATAGCCCCGATTACGGTACTCTGCGCCCTTAGCAGACTGATCAACTTTGAATCGAAAAGGATCATTCTGCAAACTAGAGTTGTCAGAGTGACTAATTGCCAAAAGATTTCCTAAGCTATTGCATAATCGCTTTCTTTCATACTCAGAATAATTAGAAAATTCTGCCCAATTACTCTGTAATTCTATAAAAGCATTTTCTCTTTCAATTGTATTATTACCCGCACAGAACTCGTCCTTAGTCAAATATGCACTTTGAGGATAAATATGCTCAATAGAATTTCTGTTCTTAAAATCTTGCCATACCAATTGCGATGTCACCGCTGTAACTTTATTCTTAGCTCTTAAGTATTGATCATATTCAAAAAATAAGTATTTTAATCCACTCCACTTATAGAAGCCTTTTTTCTCTTCAACAAGATATTGAATTAAATTTTTAAACCGAACAAAGCTGTAATATTCATTTGTATAGGCTTGAATAGAATCACATACAGATTTAGAGTTCACTTCTCTCTTATAAACTAACGCAGCTAAGCGATATAACTTACTATCACCTGCATTAGATTGACGATCAGCGGCATAAAAAACTTTAAAGGCAAAACTTTCTAAATGAGTACATATATCAACCACATCGAAATCGTCTTTATTTAATAAACAAGCTAGCAATAATGGTTGAAATGCCGCTCTAAAGCCCACTCTATGCAAACCTAGAACTCTAAGTTTTAAGTTTTCATCCTCACTAGCAAAGAACTTAGGATGATGAATCTGATTCCACAATATCGAGCTTTTCTGCAAGGATTTTACATACTGATATATATCGTCAGCCCTTAAATCCCCAGCATAAACTTTTTCGATGGTAAAAAATTTGTTAAATAGGTGTACGGCATATACATTAGACTCTGATCGATCATATTGATCAAAGTACATAATCCAGTGTGCTTTAATAAAATCATCGTCATTTAAAGGAGAAGCCTTTTCTGCCCCTAAAGATTGATAAATCGTCGTCCAAGCAGTGTTTATAGAATTTATAAGATCTTTTTTTTCTTTAATTTCTATATTTAATTTATCAGTAAGGTACATCAACCTATTTTTGAGTTTTTCCAATTGAGAAAGAGGTTTACCTCGATTATTCATGGTCTCGAAAACAACAAATTCATCTAACTCAGATGGCAGAATATATTCATTCAACCGAAGCTGATAAGTAACTTTCTCAAAGAGCGCCTGTAATGCTTCTATTTGATTTTGTGTATCTTCTAAATAAAAACCCACAACGGTTTTAAAAAAATTACGAGCTTTAAGTAAATTTTCTGTATAGACACTTTCTTTGCTATCATTCTCGATCTCATCAACCTTAAGTATATGTTTTCTAAAATATTTATCACTTGGATTATCTTGATCATATCCAAAAATATATGCTTTACTAGTGCCTCTAGATATATATAAATAATGGAACTCTGTATCGCCTTCGCGCTCTCCAAACTCATGGCCTAATTGTTTTGAAAATCCTGATAAGACTGTAATTAATATAAGTATCGTTGTGATTCTCTGCTGGCCATCAACTATTGAATATTGTTTTTTTCTAGGTAACCAGTCTTGATAATCTGGAGAAGGGTGTTCAGCTAAAGTAAGTAATCCTGTGTAGTGCCATTTATTTTCAGGAATATTCTGCAAATCATTCCAAAGATCCATCAATTGACCTTTAGTATCCAATAAATCCTTACGGAGCTTTACTTCTTTATCATTTCCCCAAGAATATCCTCTTTGATAAGAAGGAATTCTCAAAATTCGATCTGTAAAAATCGTATGTACTGATTTTAGTTCCATGCTCTCCCCCTAATAAGTGTTTTTTAATCATATTGTTATTTTCATATGAATTCTCTGTGTATATCAGTTCTCTTTAGTTTAATTGTATAAATTAAAACCAGTGTATAATGAGAAAATATGCAAAAAATTATAAGTTTAAAGTTGATTAAAAAATATCAATTCCTTTTCTGCCAGGCTCCCATTTCTTCCCACCACCCATAGTTAAAGTGGCACAGTTATAAGCATCCTGCAAAAAACCTCGTCTTGCTGATTCCGTAAAACCTGTCTGAGCGATTAAAGTTTCCCTTAAGGGATGATGACTCGTAATCAAGTACTCATTCCGTCTATGAAGACGTTGCAACAAGTTTACTGCTGGCAGGTGATCAAATTTACCTTGATAGCCACGATTGCATTCTGCACATGACAGCACAAGGTTTGCTACGCCATTTATAGGCTTTTGAATATCACAATCACGAAGTTTGTGCGGGAAAAAATGATCTACATCAGCTGAATGCTCAAACAACTGTTCAATCGTGATTGGCGCAAAACAATAAAAACATCTACTTTTCTGATATCCATTTAAAGCGGACTTAGCAGACGTGATATTCACCCTTCTAATTTTATTATCCGCAACCAAAATCCCTTGATCATCATGCTGAATTTGTACCAAATGCTTTGGCAGATTCATATCCCAAGCGGTTTCAACCAAACGCCATCTCGCTTCGGTTTCATCGACCAGGTCTTGGGAATTTTGCGCTTCAAATAACTGAAAAACCTCATCAGTCAAAATAATGCCCTGATGTGTTTTTCGAGCATCTACAAAAAATCTTTTTGGCAACTCCTGTCCATGTACATTATGGAATGCATCAATTACATTCACAAAGCCATATTGAACAGTCCTAGCAATCAAAGTCTGTTGATCAATTTCATGAGCATTGAACGCTCGGCAATAGTCTAAGAATTTACTTGAACTTGATGTCGCTTGTTTATCAACTAGCTTTAAATGCTCGCAAATATGACGACTAAAAGGCTCCGCTAGTTGATCGAGTGTAATAATCGTATTACCGTCAGCCTTTAAGTCATAAAGAGACTTTGCCAATGCAAATTTATAGGACGCTACATTACGACCAAATAGAATGACTGCACGCCAATAATTTTCAAGAGATGGTTCAATCTCATAAAACTCAGACATAGAACATCTCCCAATAAAAAATCATGAATTAATCTTCTTTAATAAAATATTAAGCCATTTTTCTGATCGATTAGGTCTTTGGTCGATAGTAATCCATTGCTTTAGCTGGGAAACATCATCCCATTGATTCAACAACTCTTTTACCTGTACTTCATTCAAATCGGTAAACTGCCGTCCATCCTTCTCTCTGTCACCGTTACCATATTTGAAAGACATATAAATTACACCGTTTGGCTTGAGCGCACTCAGCAGTTTTCCTATCACTTCTTTTAAACGAGTACGCTCACAATGCAACAACGATGCACACGCCCAAATTCCATCATAAGCTTCATAGTCATCAACCTCATAAAAGCTCTTCAACTTAATAGGAATACCTGTAAGTCGAGATGCTTTTTTAACGAGTTCTTCTGAATAGTCTATTGCATCGACCTGATAGCCTTTCTTTTTAAAAGCCAGAGTATCTCGTCCTGAGCCACAACCAACGTCAAGAATCCGAGCACCTTCGGGCAACTCAGCTAAAAATGGCTGATATAGGCTTTCCATATCAACTTCAAACGTTGAAGCTGTAAATTCTTCTGCATGCTTATTGTAGTAGTCTATTGTTTTCATTACGGACACTTAGGCTAAAAGACATTTTCAGTCTACAAGAAAACAAAAAAATAAGGGAGCTAAGAGCATCCCTTATTCTCGACTCGCCAACTTACTTTCAATCCATTGATGGATCTCATAAGCTGACCAGCCGATACGATTTTGAGTAATTTTAACTTTCTTTGGAAAAGTTGGATCATAGTAGGGTGAGTCCTCATCCATCATCTCGTAGATGGTAGAACGCCCCACACCGACAAATTCTACGACCTGCTTAATACTGATGAGTTGATTCATTTGAAATGTTTGACCGATAAACGCATTCATGAGGCTAGCTCCTAATCATTGATGCGAGCGGCTATTCGCTCAAATAATAGAGCTGGTCTGTAAAATTTAACGTTAGCTATCTTCTCTCCTCTCGCTTAATTCACAGCTCGTACACTTTGCTGTAACCCCTGCTGAATATCCTGTACAAACTCTTTAGGCGAAGCTTGTTGCTCCACTGCCCGGTTCTGTTCTTGTTCAGGATAGTATTCCTCCAGCACATCCAACCCTTCCTCTATATCTGTTTCAAATCGCGCATTGGCAAAACCCTTCCTTGCCGTAAAGTCCAAAGCTTCCTGATAAAACCCAGCTTGTTTACTCTGTTCATCGATTTGCCTCGCCTGAATAATCGCCTCATTCAGACTAATGCCCTCCCGTAAAGTCAGATCCACGTAGTACACCGGCTGACGATAACTTTGCGTTGTACTTTTACCTCGTAACATCAATTGCAGTGGCAAGCATGAAAGCAATCCATTCGATGCTGCATGGTAATAGCTCAAGCGTGCTGCCAAAGTCCGTATGCTGTTAAAGCCTGTTGTTCTAAAAATGAATGTGCCAAATTCATCCGACTCATCTAAATTTACATGCAAACGTCCATAGGGCTTGCAATGCCCACCCTGAGCCAATGGACACAAATCAGGTGAAGGACACGGATGCTGTTCAACGCCTTGATTGGTTAACCGCTGGCAGGTTTCTCCATTGCCGACACAGACTGGCCGTCCGGTCTGACGGTCAAATAGGCTGTATTCTGCACGTAGGTTTAAGTCAGGATCATTGAAGATCATTCTGACAGGAATTGAACGCAGCTTTTGATTAGGTGTATTGGCTCGAAGCTGTTCATCCAGTGGATGCTTGATCCAGCCTTCTTTGCTTTGAATCTGAGAGGTAATAGTGAACTGGTCATCCTTTTCCGGTAGGCGTTTGCCATTCTTTTCTACTACCCGACCAATACTGATACGCCCTAGAGCCGGTGGTGTAATCGCTAAACCTTTAATCATTTTATTTTCCTCAATTTGATTTTGTACAGATCATCCAGCTTTATGCAGATCACCTGATTCAATAAATATGTAGCTCGCTATAAAAACCGCGACCGTTTACCCTCTATGCCTAGTGAATGGAGGGCAGGGAGCGGTTTTTGCGCCTTGCTATTTAAATGGACTGAAACAAGCTTAGTCGGTATAGATATTGAATCGACGACTACCCTGTTTTTGAAGTGGGTAAAGCTCAATGAGTTCAGGCTGATGCTGAAGTAATGCTTTGGTATTCAGACTGATGGAATCCTTGGCTTTCTTCCAGACCACAGAGCCATGAGCAAAGGTGGCTCGTTCAGCATCTTTCATCAGCATCTGGATATGATGCTTTAACTGGTCAAAGCGCTCCTGCTTATGCTGGATCTCTTCCTTCATTTTGATCAGCTGATCAAACATCAAATTGGCATTTTCATTTTGTGAGAGATCTTCAACAGTCAAGGGTACATGTGCTGGATAGAGTTGCTGAATCGCTTTGGCTGCGGATTCACTGGCATCTACAGATGGCGGAGTATCCGTTTCTACACACTCCCAGAAATAACGCTCTGCCTGAATGATGTGTTGAATCACTGATTCAGAGCGGCTGACTTTAAAGATCTTGGTTTCATGCCCACAGATCAGGACACAGACATGCGCTGCCTGTTTACCTGTTACTGCAAGTTGGTGCTGTACCTGACAGAGTACGTATAAAGGCACACCATCTCGCCAGAGTTTGGCACCATGTTCCCCAGCAGTCTTACACTCCAGGATCTGGACGTCATCACTACCCACCACGGCATAATCCAAGTTGGCTAACATAAAGGACTTATCCGGATCGGGATGCTGAAGAACGGCATTGACCCGACGGACTTTATTGTTGGTGTGCAGACTGTAGTACTCAGCCACCAGCGGCTCTAACTGTTTTCCCCAATACAAAGGGGCAACGCCTGCGCTGTCATCATCTATATTTTGCTGAGTTCGACCGGTCTTGATCATCCACAGCTCCAGCATAGACATATAGGGATTTAGGCCACAGGCGGTTGCAGCATCACTGCTGCCAATCCCTTGCTTACGCACTTCTAGCCATTCCTGATAATCCATATTTTTAGTATTGGCTAAACGTTTGGCTGTCGCTGTTCGTTTAGCGACTGTATTTGATTGATTGCTCTCATTCGGAATTGGAAAATGAGTTCGTTGAGGGATATTTATCGGTGCAATCTGATTCATGCTCTGATCCTTATAAATAGTGAGGTCTGTAAAATTTTCGGCATAAAAAAAGCCACATCTGGAGATGTGGCAAAAGGGGTGTTTTCACTGGAGAAGGATCATCTGCATGACCCTTGACCATTATTGTAATAGCACTGGCTTAAATGAAACTTAAACCACTAAGCGAAGCGCCTGTTCTAGTCCACGCTGCTTTAACGCAGCACCTGCACCAAACCAAGCAGAGTCCAAACGATGATCAGTACTCATGGCACGACGTTCATGATCGGCAAACTCGGTGATTGAACACAGCAAACCATAGGCAGTATCTTTGGCAGAGCTGAGTTCTGCACCACGTCCTTGCCCATTAAACATATCCATGACTTTAGTCATGGCGCGTCCATTCGGTTCAGACTTTTCTTTGGCTGGAGTTGGAGTAGCTATATTGCGATAGAACTGAATGATGTTCTCTTCCTGATCGGCAACACTCATGCTGGTATTGTTGAACACTGCATCAAAGAAAGCTGCTGCCTCACCTTGAGTGACTTTACGTTGACTCAGCTGTTTCATTTCATACATGTGTTCATCCCATGCACGGACTGAAATACCCAATTGTTGTTTGACCTTATCCGCATCAAACTTGGTACTGTGCGGGACTTTGACCACACCCGCACTGCTGCTCTGTCCACGTAAGGCAATCGCTAAGGTGTTATTGCATACCACCCGGATATTGGTGAACTGTGCAGTAGTCGCCAGTGTACCGTCACAGGCAGTCGCCAGCAGAATATAGCCATTACTGACATCCTTGCCCTTGAGTGCCGTAGATTGCCCGGTACGTGCCAATGCCCAGAACTTCTTCCCACCTTTAAGTACACCTGCGGTTTCCAGCTCAAAGCCAGATTGCTCAGTCAGATCCCGGTAGAACTCCAGAATTTCCATAGGCTGGACTTCCTGATAACGCTGACTGACCACAGACAAGGGTGCATGAGTATCGGAACGATACAGTACCCGCTGTTCTTCATAAGGCATAATGATGCTCTGCCCGCGTTCATTCTTTGCCATGTAGCTAACATTGGAGGATTCAATCCGCCAATCCATCCCTGCCTGCTTTGCCCAGACTTCAATCGGCTGATTCTGAGTGAGTTGATTTCCTAGTCCATGCCAAGGGGTATCACCGACATAAGCCATTTGTTCAAGTTGATGTGCCATGATAATTGTCCTTATAAACAAAAAGGCTGCTGAACCCCATCCCTTAATTGGAATGAAGTCCAGCAGCCTGATTCAGATTTGTCTTGTGAATGTGCTTATTGAGTACTGTGTAATAGGCTCAATGAACACATTCAATGTATTGATTCATCTTTATGTTATATAAGTGAAATTTATTTCAATCTGCTCAAAAACTTCGATGACTCAACTGTATAGTGCGTAGAATATATGGAGAATAAATATAGCTTTCAGCTTATTGCGGTGACATCACAATTTCACGTCCATCCTCCAATACCGCAACCACCTCTCTGACATTACGTGGATCACAATTTAAGAAGAAGCGCATAGTTTTACCGTACAGAATAGGATTGGCACCATCACGGTAATCTGCTCTACAGTTACCCCGATTCACCACCACTCGATCCAGTGTAATTGTATCGGACAATGAAATTAAATGGAGATAAGCAGTTTCAACCTCATGTTTCCCACCAAACACCTGATTCTTAATTTCAATACGATATTGCATGGATGCATCACCTTGGTCGTATGATGCTTGTTCTTCATTCTCCGCTTCTTGCCTATTCAGTGTTTCCCACTCATCCCAGCCTTTAGCAATGAATTCCCGTATTTCCTCAACAGGTGTCAATTCCAAATTACTGAGATAATAGCCTGCTAGACTGGCTGTCTCTTTACTTGGTGATTCTTTTAACGCTTCCAAATCCTCTATTTCTTTCTCAGTAATTTTTTCTATCAGAGCTTTTGATTCTACTTCTTCAGTTTTAACTTTGGCATTTTGTGCTACTGAGCTTTTATCACAGCCTACAGCTAAAATGGCAACAGTTGCCAGCATCATGATTTTTTTCATCTTCCCCCTCCTATACTTAGACATTCATGTCAAGGTGCTGGTCTACCCATACACTGTTGGTAATATTTATCTCGGAATACTTGTTTCGTTTTTTCATAAGTTGCCGTTCCACCACGTCCGTACTCAAAGGCATCATGAATAATTGGTCTGAGCTGTTCACGTAGTTCGGGGTTGTTGCCAGCAAGCATATAAGTCGCTTCGGCAAAACCACCATAGGTCAATCGAGCCTGCATTACAGTTTCAGCCACATCGGCTTCTTCCTGACAAGCCTTTTCTTGTTTGGACGTACACCCAGCAAGCAGAGCAACTACAATGATCAAAAATAATATATTATTTCGCATGTCCTTACCCTCTACATTTGCCTACGGTATAACCTCTGGCAAAGTCCAAACGACGTCTGTCTTCATCATTGGTGATCGGTATAGTAAAGAATGGCTTGCCGTATTGTTCACGAATGCTGTCATAGCGGCAGGCACAGGCTTCTTCACTTGCAACTGCAGTTTTAATGGCAGTATTTGGATACATGCATTGTTCTATGTAGGCTTTACGGTCTTTGGCATCCGTAGATGAACAGGCAGATAAAATAGGTAAAAGACATACAGCAAGCATGCTGAATATTTGAATTTTCATAAAGCCCCCCCCCTTTGGTATTGTTCTGTATTGAAATTAAAATTTAAGACACAGCGACGCCTGCTCCCTAGCAAGCAAGATGTGCGGATATAAATAAAATGAGACGAATAAATTCCATCAACTGATTGGTGAAAAGTCAGCTGTTTGAAATTAAATTCAGTACAGTAAAGGGAAAGTTAGAATGACCATCATGATGGACTCCTTTGTTTAAAAGAGTTCTACCGAATCACTGTCAATTGATTATGGTGGCAGAACGAAAGAGGGTTGACAGACTGGTAAACAAAGAAACCAGCACGCGCAAGCGCGTCCCCCTTCCGCCCTACCGCAACGAAGGGGGGACGAACGGGTACACAACACACAAAATCTAATTTTGCGTATTGTCTTTGTTTATGGGTCTGTCAAAACCCACTGGCAATGTAGGCCAGCATGCTTAGAATAATGATGAGGAGGATTGAAGTCAATTCAGATGGTTATGAATACGGCTTGTTTTATATTTCTATATATTTATTGGTTACTTAAAGAACTGCTTAACTCTACTTCTAAACTTAAGCTTTACTTAGAAAAACTGTGTAACCAGAAGAATCAACAAAAAGTCGAGTCGTTCCCGCACACTGGAACGACTTTAGATAAAACAATGATTCAAAAAGAATAAATTAAATAATATAATAATTTCTTCTCCATTAAAGCTCCTAAACTTCACCTACAGGAATTGAGCCATCCCTGACTCATATCCTTAATTACCTAAATGATATTTTTAGCTAATAATGTATAACTCCATCCTATTACATTTAGGTATACAGCCATGATCACATGGTCAATATGAAGAACAGCCAAAAATCCTCATACCTTTCACACGAACTCTAAGACGTTGATCAATCTTTTTAGCAGTTATACGCGCAAAATAACCATACACCGCTTTAAGTCTTTCTAACCCTATTGGGTCTTTACGCTTAATCATTCCCAACCCATTAAGATATTTATAATTCTTTTCTTCTTGAGTACTTGAATTATTGACCATACTACTGCCATCACTTTCCAAGTCTTCATCAGCATGTTTACATGTATGACAATTCCAATAATAGCCAAGCCCTTCTGTGATTTCATCCATCCATACCCTACCTACCCATCTGGCTAATATACAGTCATACGTAGATGTAGAACCATCGTAGATCAAAAACAAATGAACATGATAACTGCCTTTTGGAGCCTGCTCTAAACACCAAGCATTAAATTTAAGGTTTTTAAAACACGTATGCTTCTGGGATATACGCTTACGAAGCCTTAGAACATGTAGATTAAACATTTCAATATCAACCATACGCTGATTTAAGTCCCTATACTTCAAATCCACTCTGACAACTAGATTACGGCTGTAATGATGGAATAACTTCTCTACCGTTATTTGAATTCTTTCGAATCTCCTCTTGACACCAAACTTATACTGACGAATATCACTAAGTACTTTGGGTTTATGAACCTGAAACTGCATGCTGAAATGTTGTATCAACTCATCCCTTATTTTATCAAGGGATGCATAGGTATAACGACCGTTTTGTATCTGCTTATAGCTTTGAAACTGATGCTTAGCAATATGATCAAATAACCCAACATAGTCTATATAATGATGATTACAAGAATAGATTTCTTCAAAGGCATCTAGCAATCTAACAAGTTCAGGTAAGTCTTTTCTCTTCAGACCATCGTTGATAATTCTTTTGGTAAAAGATTCAATTTCAATCAGTAGCTTTGGTTCATGGAGAGTGTGTTGATGAATGTTCATGATGAGTAATTCCGTACTATGCTCATCAGATCAGGTGTTTGAGTATTTTTTAATTTTTGATACTTAGTTATTTAATTCATATATATAATATCTACTACAGCTTTTCAGACAAAAGAATTCCCTAGGGTTTATAGAGATGTGGAAACATTTAACTCCAATAAATCCTAGGTGATGTGTCATTTTTGATGAAGCTAAAGTTATGCAATGCTTTCATCAGATTTGTACAGAAAAAAGATACAAAAAATGGCATTACATCATGACAACTCATGCGGTTTGTTGTTAACACATCTCTGCTTAGGTCTAGGCTTCTGTCCGGTGGTGTAACGTTTAAATTTTTTGCCGTTTTCCACCCCATCCCATAATATGAATAGGTCAAGAAAACAAAAGCTATGTAAGTAGTATTTCACAAAGCTTTTTCGCAGTTCCTTATTCACTGTCTCGATTTTAATAATATTGTGTCGTAACTCTGGTTTTGGAGAGTAGATCTCACTATTGCGTATACTGACTCTGATCTCATTCGCATGATTTACCAATTTCTTTTTTTCATTATATGTCGAAGTGAATTTCAACAAATACTGCTGCAAAATTTCTAATAAATTGATACTTTGCATTTTAGGATGATCCTCTAAGAACAGAGTCAAATCTGCATATGTCTGTCTACTTGATCGCTCCAAGCAATGGTACTGATCCCAACGTAGCAGATAGCCCCTAATCCAACATAAAGGTTTTGCCGATTGACCTACTCTTAAAAACTCAGTCAGTATCGGTGATTGATCTGATTGCTTCAAACTTTGGTTAGATATAGTAAATTCAACCTGTATACGCAATACGTAAACATCTTCTGACAGCAAATAATTACCATACTTGATCAAATCTTTCGATCTACTTTCTAGAGAGCTAAGAGATAATTTTTTTTGATCTAACAGTTGCTCTTTCAATACGCTTATTTTCTGGTTTAATTGCTGAATGTAGTAACCCATTATATGACTATCAAGTTGCTCTATTTCCCATCGATTTTCCTCCCAAAACTGAAAAAACACTTGGACATTCTGAGAGCAAAATTTTGCTACAGACCTATGAGATACAAAGTCAGGTTTTTCGATTAATCTTTTGAAAAGATTTAGCCACATCCAACCCAATCGAGTTCTCACTGTAGATAAATCTTCAATTGAAAGTGAATAAAAACTTTCTTTATTAGGAATAATGAATAGTTCAGGTTTTGCTACTTTCAAAGTTTCACAAAACACCTCGACTCCCCCTAATAGCGTCGATAAGAGTAAGTCTCCACCTTCATTCGTTGGTAAAAATGAGTATTGTGAATATATGAGATCTGCATAGCTCAAATATTGCTGGATAGGCTTTGCTAAGTGTTTCCGATTAATAAATATCTTTTCATGTAGATTACTATCCCTATCAGCTTGAGATAGAGGTGTTGATTGATTGACTAATGATAATTTAGACAAATTGGGTGCTAAAGGCCCATCACCGCAATGCAGATTCGGCATATAACCTAAATTAAATCTAATCACCTGCTCTGTCGAAAAAAAAGCACTAAAGATCCAACGCCAACTTTCATTTATTGCTGCTTCGTCATTTTTCCTAATTATGCCGACTGCCTTATTATGTAGATGCTTACGCACAATATCGTTCCAGTTTCGAACAACAAACTTAGTCATTGAAATAAGGCAAATACCTGTCAACTCGTTCTCGAATTTTTGAATTAATGTATCTTCTGAAAAGTATTTAGTTTCACTAAGCATCAAAACAAAATGGAGATTGAACCCAAATTCCTGGCTTGGTTCTAACCTAACAAGGAAGTGAATAAGCCTGCTTAATGCACTAACTTCCTGAACAATTCTGTCTATTGTACTTTTTTTGTCGAAATACAATTTTTCATAATCATCACCATCCTGCGGATTAATTGGATAAAGTGAAACATCAAAACAAAAAACATAAATCTGCTGATGCTCTTCTAAACTCCTTTGAAACTTAAATTTGTACTGCTCTTCTTCAGCGGAAAGTAAAAATTGATCACCCTTAAATGTTGAGTCTTCCAACACTTTAGGTTTTAATTTTTCCAAAAGTGCTAAAAATGAATCTTTTTCATATCGATCAAATGCCTTTATAAACGGTACATTATGCGGTGTACATAGTTGCAGTGGTTGTTGTCCTAAATAACTGTTTAGTGTACTAACTGGAGGTTGTGAAGTATCTAAGGGATGAATAAGACCAGCATACTGTGAAATTTTTCTAAATGCTTGTATCTCTAAATACTCATTTTCAGACATGATATATCTTAGATACATCAAGCTCGACATCAATTGATCTAACTCTGAATTCACTAAATCCGGAAACAATTGTAGCTGAGAAATTGTCGGCTCCTGATCGTTTTTGAGCATCAACAATAACTTTTCATAATTTTCTAAGATATCGATAGATTCTTTGAAGATCACGAAGTTTGATTGATTTCCACTTCGCTTTACACTTTCAAAAGACTTCGAATATTTAAAGCGTAACAGCTTAAATAATTCAGGTTTTGTTATTCTCTGAATAAAATCGTAGCTTCCCATCGAAACCCCTTATATTTAAAGATTAGAATAGATTTTTTAAATTTATTAATCAGTACTATTTAGCTTAAAAATCATCATCTATTTATGTCATAATTCAGCATAAATATATAGTATTATTCAAAAATAATAATCTATTTCAGACCTTTCTTATGACTAACTTTTAGTTAATTTAAAAATTCTAGATTTTTTTTAGAAATAGTAGATGATCGGAAAAAGGGAAAAAGCCATCATAAAGTTTATTATTATCAGCCTAACTGGATAAAATTTTTATTTAATAATTCTTAACTATAAATAGGTGTAAACTAAAAAAATCATTGTATAAAAGACTCATTAAGCCTAGTTCTATCCCTAGGACTTAATTGTGAGTGACCGTTTTAATTGAAGCTGAATATACTGTTTACCTTCTGATTTCCAACGTCATAGCTTCATCCATGTTTTCACTTTTTCACCATACCACTCCATGATTTTTACACGCTCATCCCAATACTGTGCTCGATTATATGCCGAGCGAATTCTATTCTGGGGTACGTGAGCAAGTTGGCGTTCAATGGCATCTGGATTAAATAGATTCGATTCGTTTAAGACTGTACTGAATAGCGACCTAAAACCATGTGTGGTCATTCGACCTGCATAACCTGAACGTTTGATCACAGCCAAAATAGACTCGCTACGCATTGATTCTTTGTTATTCAAACGATGTGGAAATAGCAGTTCCTGATTATGAGTAAGTCTTAATGCCTGAAGCTCAGCAATCATCATGTCCGTCAACGGTACACGATGCGGAAGTCGGTTCTTCATACGCTCTTCAGGGATATCCCACTTACGCCCTTCCAGATCAAACTCTTCCCAGCGTGCTTGTAGCAACTCACTAACCCGAACGCCTGTCAGCATAATCAGAATAATGGCATGATGTGTTTGAGCATCACTTGGGTAGGCTCCTATCTTCCTTAAAAATTCAGGCATTTCAGAGGCAGTAAGTGAAGCCAGGTTTTTGACTCTTTTGTTCTTGAGAGCATAAACCAGATCACCTGCCGGATTATCATAACGATAACCATGCGCAATCGCATACTTCATGACCATACCGCAACGAGATAAAGTACGTTTTGCAATTTCAAGCGAACCTCTTGCCTCAATCTTCTTAATGATTTGTAGAATCTCAGGAGCCTGAATCTGGTTAATACGCTTATTAGCAAGAGCAATATAAAGCTCATCCAATGAAGCTCGTACATTACTAATATGTTTGGATGACCAGGTTTCTTTTTGATTATTGAACCAATCCTCTGCGACTTCCTTAAAATAAGGCTGCTCCTGCTCAACCTCAGTTGTATTTTTGAGTTTATATCTCAGATCAAGCGCGATCTCCCTTGCACGCTTTAAACTTAGCTCAGGATAGATACCTAATGCTTTAGACTTCCTTTGTCCATTTTCCGTGTATCTGATAGACCAATATTTTTTGCCATTCGGATCGATTCGTAAAGACAGACCGTTACTATCAGAAAGGCGGTACTGTTTTTCCTTCGGTAATGCTTTTTTACACAGCACATCAGTAAGCGACATATCTTTGTCCCACATAATTAAACCTATTTAGTGGGTCAAATTGTCCCAATTTTGACCCCAAGAAAGCAAAAATAGGGTCAAACAGCTTAGGACAGGGTCGGACAAACAGGCATAAAAAAAGCCTTTAAACATTGAGTTTAAAGGCTTTTTTAGATTCCGATGGATTACTTCGGAAAGAATTTTGGTGGAGGTGGCGGGAGTTGAACCCGCGTCCGCCAGCACTACGCTCGAGAATACTACATGCTTAGATATCGTCTATTGTTTTAACTCTTTGTGACCCGACGAACAGGGTACAAATCGCGATCCTCTTAATTTAGTACAAAGCCCCGAGGCTTGGCTTTATACGGACTTGTGTGCGTGCGCTTCAGTCGGACTCTCTAACCACAAGTATTCGGAGAGGCGGACAAGCTGCCCTTAGGCAGCTAGAGCGTATGATTCGTCGTTTGCGACTAAAAAATGCAAATTTGATTTACGAGAGAAAATGCGCTCTCGGCATGCATCTATGAGTTTCATCACCAGCGTCGAAGCCAGAAACACCCCCAAAGTACAAGGCAATCATAGCATAAATGTCAAAAATTACGATGTATTTTCTGAACATTTACACAACTTGATGCGCTTAATTACATTATTGCGCTAATATTTTACTTTTCAAGCCAAATAACAGAAAAATTATGAGCTATTTACTGGCACTAGATCAGGGAACTACGTCAAGTCGGGCCATTATTTTTAATGAACATGGACAAGTTCAGGCAACGGCTCAACGTGAAACGCATATCCACACCCCACATTCAGGCTGGGTGGAACAGGATGCACAGGAAATCTGGAGCTCACAGATTGCGGTGGTACAGCAAGCTTTAGCGACTGCAGGTATTCTGGCAAAAGATATTAAAGCCCTTGGCCTGACTAACCAGCGCGAAACGACCGTAGTCTGGGATCGTCGAAACGGCAAACCGCTCGCTCCGGCAATCGTCTGGCAGGACCGTCGTACATCTGACTGGTGTAACCGGCTGATTGAACAAGGCCTGATGTCCAAAATTCAGCAAAAAACCGGCCTACGGATTGATCCTTATTTTAGTGCGGGAAAACTGGTCTGGTTTTTAGAGCATGTCGAGGGGGTACGGGCACTTGCTGAACAGGGCCATGTGGCATTTGGTACGATCGATAGCTGGCTGATCTGGAATCTGACCCAAGGTGCAGAGCACGTCATTGAAGCCAGTAACGCTTCTCGTACCATGTTAATGAATCTGCAGCAACAATCGTGGGATGAAGAGCTACTCGAGCTGTTTAATATCCCGGTTTCGGTCTTACCGAAAATTATCTCTTCTGACTGTTATGTCGCTGACACGGCTTCTGGCTTACTGGGGGCCAATATTCCCATTACCGGAATTTTGGGGGATCAGCAGTCTGCACTCTTTGGCCAGTCCTGTTTTGAGGTGGGCAGTGCTAAAAACACCTATGGTACTGGCTGCTTTATGCTGTTCAATACCGGACATAACATTCAGCTTAGCCAGAACAAGCTGCTTTCTACTCTCGCCTGGCAAGCCCAGGGCCAAACTACATATGCGCTCGAAGGCAGCGTATTTATGGCTGGTGCTGTAGTGCAATGGTTACGCGATGGCCTCGGAATTATTCAAAAAAGCAGTGATGTGGAAAAACTGGCGCATCAGGTCGAGCATAGTGACGGCGTGGTTCTGGTTCCGGCATTTACCGGACTGGGCGCGCCGCATTGGGATAGTGAAGCACGTGCCTTACTCTGTGGCATGTCACGCGGTACGACCAAAGCGCATATCGCTCGTGCCGCATTAGAATCAATCGCCTTTCAGGTATCGGATGTGCTCAGTGCGATGCAATCTGATATTGCACATCCTCTTAAAGAACTGCGGGTTGATGGTGGTGCCAGCAGCAATGACATGCTGATGCAATTTCAGGCCGATATTCTGAATGTACCGGTACTGCGTCCGAAAATGCTGGAAGCTACTGCTTGGGGCGCGGCCGCTATGGCCGGATTGAAAGCTGGCGTATTTTCAAACCTGGATGAAATTTCCCAGTCCTGGCAGCTGGACCGTGCTTTTGAACCCAAAATGCAAAATGACGAAAGAGAAATGCATTTAGCCAAATGGAAAAATGCCTTGAAACGGGCTAAATCTGATCTCTAAATCCTCTAGGTTCATATTTGATCATTATAAAAAAAGCACTGTTAAACAGTGCTTTTTAACTTTCTCAATTCACGATTTCATTAATAGGCATAAGACGCAATCGCTGTTGCAATCGCTTTATCTTCATCATTGACCATGGTCATGCGCATGGTGCAGCCCTTACGCCCCAAACGTAAGGTTTCTGCACGTGCAATAAAATATTTGCCACGTCCAGGCGCCAGATAATCTACCCGCATATCGACCGTCGCCAGACGCGATACTTTTTTAATGGTATCTGCAATCGTTTCCGGTTCAGCTTTTTTATACAGTTCGCCCATGACCACAATACCACCGACACTATCCAGTACAGTTGCAGCCAGACCGCCATGCAGAATCTGGAAAGCCACATTACCAATCATGAAATCCTGCATTTCTACATAGGCCTCAATCTGGCCCTCGACCACCCGCATGGTCATGCCGTTATGCTTAAAAAAAGGAGAGCTATTAAAAGCATGTACCAGCTGGTTCAGGACTACATCAATATCCACTTTCGAGCCCAGATGTATATTACCGGTCCAGTTTCTCTCTGTCTTACTCATCACTTTGCCCGAATTCACCACAATAAAAAACCGCTAATTTATGCCCAAAAATTTGAGTTAGGGCTACAATAGAGGCCTAGTTTAATACTGATTACTGAGATTTTTATGACTTATACGTTCAATCGTCCCGCGTTTCCTGCAACTCGCATGCGTCGTATTCGTAAAAATGAACATTTACGTTCGATGGTTCGTGAAACCCATCTCGCGGCAGATCATCTCATTTATCCAGTATTTGTCCTGCCAGGACAAAACCAGACCCAAGATATTCCAAGTATGCCGAATATCCAGCGCCTGTCAGCGGACTTGTTGTTAAAAAAATCAGAACGTCTGCTGGAACTCGGTGTCAATAAACTGGCGCTATTCCCCGTCACCCCACAAGAAGATAAAAGCCTGACTGCAGAAGCCGCATGGCGTGAAGATGGTCTGGTGCAAAACACCTTACGTTTATTGAAAAAAGAACTGCCAGAAATGGTGCTGATTACTGACGGCGCATTAGACCCGTATACCACGCATGGTCAGGATGGCATTATTGATGAGAACGGTTATGTCTTAAATGATGAAACGGTCGAGTGCCTGATTAAACAGGGCTTGAGCCATGCCGAAGCCGGTGCAGATGTATTTGCTCCAAGTGACATGATGGATGGCCGGATCGGTGCGATTCGTCAGGCCTTTGAGCAAAATGGTCATATCTATACTTCGATCATGGCCTATTCAGCCAAATATGCATCAAGTTTCTATGGCCCGTTCCGTGATGCAGTCGGTTCTGCCAGCAACTTAAAAGGCGGCAATAAATACAATTACCAGATGGATGTCGGTAACCGTGCTGAAGCCCTGCATGAAATTGCGCTGGATATTCAGGAAGGTGCAGACATGGTGATTGTTAAACCGGGCATGCCTTATCTGGATATCGTCCGCGAAGTCAAAGACACTTTTGGCGTACCAACCTTTGTCTATCAGGTCAGTGGCGAATACGCGATGCTGGCTGCGGCAATTCAAAATGGCTGGTTATCTGATAGCGTCATTTTAGAATCATTGATGAGCTGTCGTCGTGCCGGTGCAGATGGTATCTGGACCTATTTTGCTGAAGAAGCTGCGCTTAAACTGAAAGACATGAAGTAAAAGGATTTCGGCGCAATGCATATTGCCATTGTCGGCGCTGGCATCACCGGTTTGATGTCGGCGCTGGAACTGCTTGAACAGGGATGTTCTGTTACCCTTTTTGATCAACAGGCCGCCGGACAGGCTGCATCCTGGGCTGGAGGAGGAATCCTTTCCCCGATGTATCCGTGGCGTTATCCCGCTGCTGTAAATGCTCTGGCTCGACATGCCAAACCCATGTATCAGGACTGGAATCAAAAACTGCAACCTTTCACTGGCATCGATTTCCAGATTCATGAAACAGGTATGCTGATTTTTGATGAATCCGATTTTGAAATCGGTTTAAGTTATGCCAAAACACATCAGGATCCGCAGCAACAGGCAGAATTGCTTGATCAGGCTAAACTGCAACAGATCAATCCAAGAATTAATCAGAGCAAATTCAAGCAGGCGATTTATTTCCCTGAACTGGCGAATATCCGTAATCCACGGTTATTACAGTCGATCATTCACTATTTGAAGCAGCATCCTCGTGTCACCTGGCAAGAAGACTGTAAAATCACTCGGCTCAATATTCAGCAAGGCTGTGTAAAAAGTATCTCAGATGAACATAGCCAGGTTTTTCAGGCAGATCAATATGTGTTCACAACCGGAGCATGGTCGCAACACTGGTCACAGCAACTTGGTTTGGAAATTCCGGTACAGCCGGTTCAGGGCCAGATGCTGCTGTTTAAAACGCCAGAAAACTGGCTGCCGACCATGTGCATGCATAAGGTGATGTACCTGATTCCACGTCAGGATGGACATGTTTTATGTGGTTCCAGTATGCGTCAGGTCGGTTTTGACACCTCGCCTTCTAGCGAAATCCGGCAGGATATTTTACAGGCGTGTATCGAGATGGTACCGGAACTGGCAGATTTTCCGCTGGTCAAGCAATGGGCCGGATTAAGACCCAGCTCACCCGATGGTATTCCCTATATTGGCAAAATTCCCAAGCTACATAATGCCTGGGCCAATTTTGGACATTTCCGGAATGGTTTATGCATGGGGCCGGCATCAGGCAAACTACTCGCTCAACTCATCCTTAAACAAATGCCAATCGTTGATCCAGCTCCTTATGATCCTGTCCGTTTATTAGAGCCCAGTCGTTTAGTGCTTTAGGATATTATCCAGTGCTTCTTTCAGAGTTGGATAATGAAACTGGAATCCAGCCTCCTGCAAGGCTTTGGACTGTACATACTGACCGTTTAAGACCAGTTGTGACTGTTTTCCCAGCATCATTTTCAGACTGCATGCGGGTAGTGGAAGTAAGGGTTTGCGCTTCAGAATCTGGGCCGCAGTTCGTGCAAACTGGGCCTGACTACTTTTTTCTGGCGCGACCACATTAAAGATCTGCTCGGCTGTATCCTCAAGTATCAAGAATTCAATCGCACGCAGCACATCCTCTAGATGCACCCAGGTCACTGGCTGACGTCCATGACCAATCCGCCCAAACAGATTCAGCTTAATCGGCAATAGCATCTGCGGAAGAATCCCACCACCTTTGCCAAACACCACCGCAAAGCGAACAATCTTGGTGTTCTGGTTAGTATAGGACAAGGCCAGCTGCTCCCACTTCGCACAGAGTTCGGACATAAAAATATCTTGTGGCGGACTTTGCTCCGTGCAGACCTGTTCCCAGCGCTCATTGGGGTCAATGCCATAATAGCCAACGGCCGATGTTGAAATAATCCGTTTCGGTCTAATCTGATTTTTTTCTAAATAATCAAATAAATGTCTGGTGGTATCTAAACGGCTATTCAGCAATTTCTTTTTACGCGCTGCCGTCCAGCGGCCTTGACCAATACTTTCGCCAGCCAGATTGACCACATAATCAATCTGATGCTGTTTTAATTCATCCAGCTGGTTAATCCAATGAAAGTCCGGATGTGGTTCACGTTTATTTTTCTGACGGGTCAGACCAACCACCCGATAATCCCGTTCCAGTAAAAAATGCACGAGATGACTGCCAATAAAACCACTCGCTCCCGTCAACAGCACTACAGGTTTATACATTCGTCATTCTTCGCCTTATTATTTTCTTGGTTTAAATTATACGCCACTCATCTTCAGCTTTTTAAACCGAGAAGATCTTTGTAGTGGAGAATTTGTATCTTTCATCATTCAATTAATTTATGAAGATCAGTTGTCACACAATGATTCATCTATACTTACTGAGGTGGATGGCCAAACATTTTCTCTGCCATACGCTGGGCCTGCTTGCCATAAAACCAGTAGGTCAACAGATACAGCGGAATTGCGATCATCAGGAACATGATCAGCACAATACTCATAAACTGTGGCTGCTGTAGATACAGCAGAAAGTCCTGCCAGGCATTCGGATTGGAACGGGTGGCAATGACAATACCGAGCAAGAGAAATAATAAATTATATCCCCAGTAAATCAGGCTAAAACCGAGAGTGAATTTTTTACGCTCTGCCTGGGTCGGCGCACGTTTTTGCTGTTTTAGAAATTTAAAAAGCACCCAAATCATGGCCACCAGATACGGAACAATCGTCAAAACTGCACCCATGCCCATCGGCAGCAAGGCTGCCAGTACACCGCAAATACAGGTAAAAATAAAACATATAACGAAAAACCAGATAAAATAACGACTTAGTGGCAACATATGCATGACTCAGTGATCTTCAACAAGCTAGTATAAAAAAAATCAGGTTTTTTTTTCATTTTATTGTCAACCATCCACTACAGGGTGACGTTATATAGGGTACAAGGTACAAAAATTTGGACTGGCATCCACGAATTTTTGCTGACCTTTAGAGCTAAAGCAATAAGTCCAGTGTACAGGGAAATTTTGAATAGCAGCCAAAATCTTCATGTAACACAAATTTGACCGACGATTTCATCATCACTCGAATCGTCGGTTTTTATTTTTTAAAATCCCTATTTCTAAAATCTGAGGGCTTGCAGAACCTTTAATATCTGATGATCTGGATACAACCGTCCATTAATATCCATACTGATCAAAATAAATTCAGCCTCCAAATCACAAACAATTCACTGAAATATCGATTTCAAGTAGATTTTTACCTGTGCTTTTTCCTATAGTAGCAAGGCAGATATCTTGGGGTTCATTACATGGCAGTTCATTTTCTTCACACTTCCGATTGGCATCTGGGACAATTTTTCCATAACCATGACCGTGAATTTGAACATGCACAGTTTTTGACTTGGCTACTTGAGCAAATTAAAACAAAGCAGCCGCATGCTCTGCTGATTGCCGGCGATATTTTTGATGTGATCAATCCAGCTTCCAGTGCGCAAAGACAACTATACCAGTTTCTGGCCGACGCCCACGACCTGGCGCCACATATGCAGACCCTGATGATTGCAGGCAATCATGATTCCGGTTATCGGATTGAACAGGTTGAACCCTTGCTGGCCAAATTCAATGCCAAAGCTGTGGGAATCGTAGGCCGCACTGCAGAAAATACCCTGAACCTGGATCGTCTACTTATTCCTATTTATGATCGGGATAAAAATATCATCGCCTGGTGTCTGACCCTACCCTATTTACGCAGTGCCGAAATTACCGGACTGAATGAACATACCAGCAATAACCAGAACGCGATCAGTTATCTGCATCAACAACTGATTGCCGAAGCCAGAGCCCGCAAACAGCCACATCAGGCACTAATTTTAATGTCACATGCGCACATGCAAGGTGGCGAAACTTCCGACTCGGAACGGCCAATTATTGTCGGTAATGAAGAAGCGCTCTCGACGGCGCTGTTTGATGAAGTGATTGATTATGTCGCACTCGGTCATCTGCATAAACCACAAAAAGTTGGTCAGCCGCATATCCGTTATAGTGGCTCACCAATTCCGCTGTCATTTAGTGAAATCAACTATCAACATCAGGTGGTTGAGGTCAGAATTGATCCTGAACAAAGCCCGGAACAGCGCTTTCAATACGATGTTCTAAAAGTGCCACGCACCGTCGAGCTGTTCCGGATTCGGGAAAAGCTGGAAGATTTAATTGCTAAACTTCAGGCCTTGCCTGCCGGAGAAATCGAACAACTGTCGGCACGACATTTTCTGGAAATAGAATACACCACCGATGCGCCGCCACCAGTCGATTTACGCCAGCAAATTGAACTGGCTTTACCCGCCAACCGTTACCGCTTGCTGCGCATCAGCCGGATTTATCAGCAACAGGCCGAACATACGCAAGGAGATTCGAAAATTGATCTGGCACCACCGACGCCGGAATCGCTGTTTTTGAATATCTGGAAAAAAATGGGCTATGAACATGATCATTCTGTACAACAGGATTTTCAGCAACTTCTGGTTGAAGCCCAGCACGAACTTGCTCAGAAACAACAAGCCTAGGATCGGCCATGAAAATTTTACGTTTGAGTCTCAACAACCTGGCCTCCCTCACTGGCACCCATCATATTGATTTTGAATCCAGCCCTTTAACACATGCCGGCCTGATTGCAATCACTGGAAAAACCGGAGCCGGTAAATCGACCCTGCTCGATGCCATGTGCCTGGCGCTTTACAATGAAATTCCACGTTTAAAAGGTGCGACAGGCAGCCTGAAAGATGCTGGCGGTCAGGATGTTTCCATCAAGGATTCCAAGAATATTCTGCGCCGTGGCTGCGTGCATGGTTTTGCCGAACTGGAATTTATTGCACTCGACAGCAAACGCTATATGGCACGCTGGGAAATTAAACGGGCACGCCAGAAAGTCGATGGCAATCTAAAAGTAGACCGCTACGTCAAATGTCTGGATGACGACACGACACTGACGCAAAAAATATCGGAAGTCACCCCGCTCATTGAAAAACTGGTGGGCTTAAGTTTTGAGCAGTTTACCCGCGCAGTGTTGCTCGCACAGTCGGAAGTCGGCGCATTTTTAAAAGCCAAAGATAATGAGCGTGCAGATTTACTGGAATATCTCACCAATTCGCAGATTTTCAGTCTAGTTAGTCAGAAAGCCGCAGAGAAATTCAGCGAAGTCAAAAACAAGCGCAACGATCTGGAAAAGCTGATCGGGCATATTGAAATTCTGTCTGAAGAAGACATCAGCGCTTTACAACAGCAGCAGAGCTCTTTGTCTTTACAACTTCAGAATTTGCAGCAATCAGAAAAACTACTGGAAAATGAGAAACAATGGCATCTGGACCGACATAAACTCTATGCAGAAGTCCATGCAAAAAAAGAAGTCTACGAAGTACAGCAGGATGCAGTAAATAAGTCTGCAGGACAGCAACAGCTACTGGAGCAACTAGATGAATTCCAGTCGATCCGGGATCAGTTTGTCAGTCGTACCCGTCTAGCCCCTCAAAAAGAGCAGATTCAGCACCAGCACACCCAATTTACGCTGGAATTTGAAAAACTTAAGCAGAGCTTTGTAGCAGAAGAAGCCAAATTCACCGCCTTACAACAACAGCAACAACAGTTTCAGCAGAACTTCAAAGGCCTGAAACCGCATCTGGAAGCAGGTTTAAGACTGGATCATGCAATTGATACGGTATCAGAGCAGTACAAAAAACTGCATGCAGAGCAAAGCCAGTTTCAAACCCTTCGTCTACAGCCTTTAGAAGAACAACTGCAACAGCAACAACAGACTTTGAATCAACTACAAGCTCGGCAAGAAAAGGTTGCACAGCAATTGGCTGAATCTGGCTTTTTAAATGTGCTCGATCTGGAACCGCAAAGTACCTTGCAACGCATACAAGACTTTATGCGTCAGTATCAGCAACTGCAGCAACAGAATCCGGATAGCCTGAAGCAGCCTTTGCCTGAACTAAAAAAAACCGTTACAGCACTTTCAGGAAATCTGAACCAGTGGATACAACAGCATCATAGTCTGGAACAGCTGGAAGAGCAGCTCAAAACCATTCAGGAAGTGCGTCAGCAACGTCAAGCGGAACAGCGTCAGCTCGACCTGCTGCAACAGCAGGTACAACAAATCGTTCAACAATCACAAGAATTTGAACAACTGCAATCTGCTGTACATAGCCAACAGCAGCAACTGAAAATGCAGCAAGAGGCCGAACAGGGGCGGCATCAGCAGATTCAGGCTGGACAACAGGCCTATGAACACCTAGAACAAATACTAGCCCAGCAACGTTTATTGCATGCGCAAAGTGTGCAGGATCTTCGTGCCCAGTTAAAACCGGATGAGCCATGCATGGTCTGTGGAAGCCCAGCCCATCCTTTTGTCGATGCCGCCCATGAACGTCTGGAACAGAGCCTGAGCCAGTTACAGGAGCAACAGTTACGGCAGGCAAAACAGCAGCTCGATCAGCAACTGCAATCTCAGCAGCAGCAACGCATTGAAATATCCAAAGCACAAACAGTAATTGAGCAACAGCAAGAGCGTTGCCAGGTCCTGCAAAACCAGATTCAACAATCCTCTGCTGACTGTAAATCTCAACTACTTAAACTGGAAGTGGTTACCGAGCAGCACCATGATCTTCCTACATTCATCCAGTTACTGGCGAATCACACTCAAAGTCTGGTCCAGCAGCTAGAACTGTCACAACAGCAGGAACAACAGCTCCAGCAACAATTACACCAATGGCGTCAACAGCAACAGCAATTGCACCAATTACAACTGGCTCTACAGCAACTTCAGCAACTCGACCAGCTGATACATCCAGTTTTAAGCGTACTGCCCGAGCAGTACCAGTCGCAGCCACCTATGCTCTGCTTACCTCAGTTGCAACGACAATTAGACCAGCGCATGCAGCACTTGGCAGTACAAAAGCAGCTGGAATCTGACCTGCATCAACAGCAGCAAATATTGGAAAAGAGCCAGTATCAACTACAATTGGAACAGCAAAATTTTGCTCAATTGGGCCAGTCTGTAGAGCAGTTGATTCAGCAAGGCAAAGACCTGCGTCAACAGCTGGCTGAACTGACCAAAGAGCATGCAGGACAAGTCTACCGTGTCGCTGCAGAATGGCGTGATGCACTGGATCAGCAAGCCAAAACCTTAGAGCAGACTTTAGAACAACAGCGTCAATGCACGGCGCAGGCTGAAAAACAGTGGCATCAAACCCACTTAAAATTGCAAGAATTTATCAGCCAACTTCAGCAGATCGATCGGCAATTGGCTCAATATCAGCAAGATATTCAGGCATGGCAAGCAGCACATCCGCAAGTGACGGCAGCTCAAATTGAACAATGGCTCAGTATTGATCTGAGCAACCATCAACGGATTCGTCAGGATCTGGCCAACCAGAAACAGGCACTCGAAAATGCCAGAACAGCCTGGCAATTACTTGAAGAACAATATCAGGCCCATTTAAAACTACAGCCAGAACATGAATTTGAGGAAATTGAACAAAAACTTGGCATGCTGCATCAGGAAAAAATAATGCAGCAGGAAGTGCTCAATGAAACTGATGCCAAACTGCGTATGAATGCCAATAATCAAAACACCTATGCCAAATATCAGCAGCAAATTGAGCAGATCAAAGCCGAAGAATACCGTTGGGGTCGTATTTACGACCTGATCGGACATAAGGAAGGTACCAAATTCCAGAAAATTGCCCAGGAACATCATCTGGATATTCTGGTGGAATATGCAAATCAGCAGTTGCAACCGTTGGCACCCCGCTATCAGTTACACCGTATTCCGGATAGCCTGAGTCTGGCGATTATTGATCTGGACATGAATAGTGAAGTCCGCCCTGTGCTGTCCCTATCGGGGGGTGAAACCTTCCTGGTTTCATTGGCTTTGGCTTTGGCGATTGCCAATATGGCCTCCGGCTCCATGAAACTGGAATCACTGTTTATTGATGAAGGTTTTGGTACGCTAGATCCTGCTTCGTTACATATGGTGATGAATGCACTGGATCATTTACAAAGTCAGGGTCGTAAAGTTGTATTAATCTCGCATGTGCAGGAAATGCATGAACGTATTCCGGTACAGATTCAGGTCAAACCGGTTGGTGCAGGTGCAAGTACCATTCAGATTATAGGCTAAGGATCATGAACACTGCCCCGAATACGCTCTCGCACTATTTCAGCCTACAGCTTGAGAGCCTACGGGGTATCAGTGCCATTGTGGTGTTATTCAGTCACTGCTTTCAGGCATTTATTGGGCCTTTCGATACCAGCATTTATTCATGGATACGCCTGCTTGGGCAGGCTGCAGTCATGATTTTCTTTGCCTTAAGTGGCTATCTGATCGGCTATTCAATCCAGTACAACATTCATCAGCATGGTCAGTTCAATCTGCACCATTATGCCCGACAGCGTGGCCGCAGAATTTTACCGCCCTTTCTGTTTGCCATAGGGTTGACCCTGGTTTTATATCTGCTTGCTCCACTATTATTTACCAGCCACACGCATGCTTTTCAACACAGTTTTGGCATGATGATCCGGACTGACTATAGTGTAGACATGATGGAATTCATTGGTTCGCTGCTATTTTTGAATGGCTTTGTAACACCAACGGTTTCAGCCAATGCTGCGCTCTGGAGCCTGAGCTATGAAGTGTGGTTTTATGTGCTGGCCGGATTCCTACCTTTTTTAAAAAATTCGGAAACCGCTAAAATCGGATTTTTTATGGTTCTGGCTATACTGTCATTACTGAACATCCAGTTTTTTATTTATTTTCTGGTCTGGCTTAGTGCCTTTGCCTGTTCATTTCGATATATCCAGCTACGTTTTTTAAACCGCTTACAATCAGTCAAATTAGCCCTATTCGGCTTGGCATTTCTAATCGCCTGTTTTGATGCTTACCAGTTTCAGGTGATTGATGAGGCCCAGCAATACCGCGCTGCGAATTTTGCCCCTTTTAATTTCTGTGTGGGTCTGGCCTTTAGCTGTTGGCTGGTACAGCTCCAGCATCGACGCAGTCATTATCATCCGGTCTGGGTTCAATCCGCAGACCTTTCCTATACCTTGTATGTCACCCATTTCCCATTACTTTTATTTATTTTGGGCTGTATTCCGGCAACTTTGGCCTATGGTCTGGGCGGAGCAATTTTAGCTTTGCTTGCCAGCATGTGCAGCTTAATAGTTTTTGCCTGGTTAATGGCCAAATGGCTCGAACCAGCCAGAAAAAAAGCGTTATCCAATACCCTGCGATAACGCTTTGCTGCAAAAAACTGACATTAGTAGTTTATACATCTTTTTTAGGCCGTGCACCAAATAGGGCTGTGCCAACACGAACCATGGTAGAACCCGCAGCAATCGCTTCGGTCATATCCCCAGACATGCCCATACTTAAAGTATCCCAATCTTCAGGGTGTGCATGCTGAACTTTGACTGCATCAAATAAAACTTTGGCATCAGCAAAGGCTTGAGGATTATTCGGTGCAGGAATCACCATCAGGCCACGTAAACGTACATTCGGCAGTTGGCTGATTTGTGCCACCAGTTCTGCGACTTCTTCCGGCTGGCAGCCATCTTTGGTATCCTGGCCATCAATATTCACCTGAATACAGATATTCAGTGCGGACTGATTATCTCCACGCTGATTTGATAAACGCTCGGCAATAATCAGGCGATCGACTCCATGTACCCAGGCAAAATTTTCCGCCAGAGCCTTGGTTTTGTTGCGCTGCACATGACCAATAAAATGCCATTCAATCTCCAGCTCTTTCAGTGCCGTGATTTTTTCCAGTGCTTCCTGCAAATAGTTTTCACCAAAAGCACGTTGCCCTGCCTGATACATCTCTGCCAGCACGCTACTCGGCTGGGTCTTGGAAACGGCAAGCAGTTGCACCGCATCTGCTTCGCGGCCGGCCTGAATACAGGCAGTTTCAATTTGCACTAAAACCTGATTTCGTGACTGTTGCAACATATTCATTGATGGGGTTCTCATTTCATTCATCTTTTTTTCCCTTGCCCATGAACTAAGTGTTGGTTAAGCTGTGGGAAAGCCTTATTATTCTATCAAAATAATTAACATTTTAATGAACTCGGGGACCTTATGGATATCACAGAATTGTTGGCATTTTCTGCTAAAAATGGTGCGTCGGATTTACACTTGTCTGCGGGCTTACCGCCAATGATTCGTGTCGATGGGGAAGTTCGTCGCATCAACCTGCCTGCACTGGAACATAAAGAAGTACACAAACTGGTGTACGATATTATGAACGACAAGCAACGCCGTGATTTTGAAGAAAATCTGGAAACTGACTTTTCTTTTGAAGTGCCTGGCGTGGCGCGTTTCCGTGTCAACGCATTTAACCAGAACCGCGGTGCCGGTGCAGTATTCCGTACCATTCCCTCTAAAGTCCTGACGCTTGAAGATCTGGGCATGGGACAGATTTTTAAGGATATCTGTGAATATCCACGTGGTCTGGTCCTCGTCACAGGTCCTACCGGTTCGGGTAAATCAACTACCTTGGCGGCGATGCTGGACTATATTAATGACAACCGCTATGACCATATTCTGACCGTCGAAGACCCAATCGAATTTGTGCATCAGTCCAAAAAATGTCTGATTAACCAGCGTGAAGTACATCGTGATACCCATGGCTTTAATGAAGCATTACGTTCTGCATTACGTGAAGACCCAGACATTATTCTGGTCGGTGAGATGCGTGACCTTGAAACCATTCGTCTGGCATTAACTGCCGCAGAAACCGGTCACTTAGTATTTGGTACGCTGCATACCACCTCAGCGGCCAAAACCATTGACCGTGTGATCGACGTATTCCCTGCCGAAGAAAAAGACATGGTACGCGCCATGTTATCTGAATCCCTACAAGCCGTAGTTTCACAGGCTCTACTGAAGAAAAATGGCGGTGGGCGTGTCGCAGCGCATGAAATAATGATCGGTATTCCGGCGATCCGTAACCTGATCCGTGAAAACAAAGTCGCACAAATGTACTCAGCAATTCAGACCGGTGCCAACTATGGCATGACCACGCTGGATCAGACACTAAAAACGCTAGTGTCCAAAGGTTTGATCAGCCCGCAAGTTGCACGTACTGCAGCCAAACAGCCAGAAGCATTTTTATAAAAAAATTGAATTGTATTAGGGTTTATATACATGGATTTTAACGGCTTACTCGATTATATGGTGGAGAAAAAAGCATCGGATCTGTTCATTACTGCCGATGTCGAACCGTCCATCAAGATTAATGGTCAGATTTTACCAATTGGCTCGGTAAAATTACCCGGTGCGGCAGTAGGACAACTACTCCATTCCATCATGACCGAAAAGCAGCGTAAAGAATTTGCTGACAGTCGTGAATGTAACTTTGCCATCAGCACGCCGGATAAAAGTGCCCGCTTCCGTGTCAGTGCCTTTCAGCAACGTGATCAACCGGGGATGGTGCTGCGTCGGATTGAAACCGTCATTCCGACCATGGATGAACTCAAGTTACCGCCAATTTTAAAAGAACTGGCGATGACCAAACGTGGCATCATTATTTTTGTCGGAGCAACCGGTACCGGTAAATCAACCTCGCTGGCGTCTTTGGTCGGTTATCGTAATGAAAATTCCAAAGGTCATATCATTACAATTGAAGATCCAATCGAATTTATTCACCAGCATAAGGGCTGTATTATCACCCAGCGTGAAGTCGGCATCGATACTGATTCATTTGAAATTGCCCTGAAAAATACCCTGCGTCAGGCACCAGACGTGATTCTGATCGGTGAGATCCGTTCACGTGAAACCATGGATTATGCGATTGCCTTTGCCGAAACCGGTCATCTGGTCTTTGCTACCCTGCACGCCAACAACGCCAACCAAGCGATTGACCGGATTATCCATTTCTTCGAAGCAGACCGACATAATCAGCTGTTCATGGACTTGTCCCTGAACATGAAAGCCATTGTGGCACAGCAACTGATTCCAACCATCGATGGTAATGGTCGCCGTGCAGCGATTGAGATTCTGATTAACTCACCACTGATTGCCGACTTGATTCGTAAAGGTGATGTGCATGAGATCAAGGATCTGATGAAGCGTTCCCGTGAACTGGGCATGCAGACCTTCGATCAGGCGCTGTATGATCTGTATAAAGCCAAACAGATCAGCTATAAAGATGCACTGAAACATGCAGATTCACCAAACGACCTGCGTCTGCAAATCAAGCTGTCAGAAGAAGGTGGTAGTCACTTATTACGTGCGCATTCCAACATTACCTTTGATGGTCAGTCCTGATCATCTTGAAGGCATAAAAAAACAGGCTTCCCATGAAGCCTGTTTTTTGTTTGAACCAGCGCTCAAATTATTTTTTACGGAAAACTTCCTGACAGGCAGGCGCATCGCAGTAGCCATACAGATTCAGTGAGTGACCGGTTAATTCAAAACCAAATTTCTCGGCAACGTCATGCTGCTCTTTTTCAATCGTATCATTAATAAATTCAACAACTTTGCTGCAATTTAAACATACCAGGTGATCGTGGTGATCTTCCTGCATAATTTCAAAAACTGAATGATTATTTTCAAAATTATGACGTTCGATGATGCCCGCTGCTTCAAACTGCGTTAACACACGATACACAGTTGCTAAACCTACATCTTCGCCCTGATCGAGTAAAGTCTTGTAAATATCTTCCGCACTTAAATGATGTTGTCTTGAATTTTCTAGTAATTCTAATATTTTAATTCGTGGAAGGGTAACTTTCAGCCCAGCTTTTCGTAAATCTTGGTTTGAAATAGTCATGTAAAAAGGTCTCTCAACAAAATCAAAGTTGGAATATGCAACAAAGTTTAGATGCAGTATGATCTATCCTTGGATCAAATGCATCATAATTAATTTGGGATAGTTTAGCAAAATGCAAAAAATCATGTTGACGTTATTCGTCACTTCATTGCTCGTCGGCTGTTCGACATTAGGTGTTTATAAAGTAGATATTCCACAAGGAACCCCTTTAACCCAAGCACAAGCCGCTAAAATTCAGGTGGGAATGAGCCATCAACAGGTGCGTTTCTTACTGGGCAGTCCAACAGTAAGCGATCCACTGAATCCTTTACGTTGGGACTACATCTATAACTATACCCCAGGAACCTACGCTAAAAAAGCCAAGATCCCGGCAGCCCAGGGCCAGCATTTGAAAATCTACTTTAACCAGTCTGGTATCGTGGAACGTGTTGAAGGTCTGGAGACGATTCCGGAATCTCAACCCGGCTTACCAGGATCAAAAGAAGCAATTTTAAATGCTCCTCCACTATAGTCGGTTTCTCATGAAAAAGCCCCTGAATCATCAGGGGCTTTTTTGATTAAGCTGATTGATTGAGCAGATCATTGAGACTACTGCTCATTCGAACCGCTTTCTATTCGGAAGACGGTTTCAGCTTTCTTAAAAGATTGCCTCTGGCATAACGTCCTACCGGATTTTTTTCGGCACGTTTACGCCGGATATCCTTAGGATTGATGGCCAGTGCTCGGTAAATTTCCACCCGATCCCCTGCTGCCAGTGGCTGCTGATGATCTTGCAAACGCACGCCAAAAATGCCCAGAGATAACAGTTCAGGCAATTCGACCTGCTCACGGATTCTACTTTGCTCAATCGCATCCAGTGCCGTCATGCCGGGCTGAAATGGCAGGGCTAGATGAAATTGTTTTTCTGGCGTCGCATACGCCACCCAGATCATCGCCTCACTCATCAGACGAATTGTCCCAAGACAGCGACTATCGCCAGAATAATCCCGACCGGTAACACTACACGTACTGCAATACGCCAAATGTTATAAAACGCTTCAGAGCTGAAATTCATTGATTTACGCAAATGACTGATCTTCATGATCCAGCCGGCAAATAATGCATAGATCAAACAAATCAATAAGCCCCAGACGAGCAAGACCACATTGAAAATTGGGCTTAGATTTGGAATAGCCCAGATCAGCGTAACCGCCGCCACAATCGCCCATTGAATCGCAGGATGAAGCTGGCGTTGCTGTAATTGTTCACGTGCCATTTGCAGCATTAATGCGGCAGCTACCACCATCGCTGCGACCAAAGTAAATGCAGGGATTTGCGCTTGTACAGCAAAGAAGGCAAATGCAATGACAGCAACGAGCTGCGCAATCCAGATCGGCAATACCGTCTTGCTGGCCACATCCTGTTGTTGTACAGCGCTCAGGCTAGACTGCCAGTACAAGCCCATGCCCAGACCACTTGCGACCAAAGCCAATACAGTGGCATTGCCCCATTCCGAGAACTCAACTGGCGTGACTTGCCATGCAGGTAGCGCAGTTCCCATCACATTGGCCAGAACCAGAGACGCCAGCACACCAATCATTGTAACAGCTAATAAAATTTGACGCGGCAGCAGTGACAAGACCAGC
The DNA here is from genome assembly GCF_013420255.1 of Acinetobacter sp. YH01021. GTDB lineage: Bacteria > Pseudomonadota > Gammaproteobacteria > Pseudomonadales > Moraxellaceae > Acinetobacter. The sequence continues at coordinate 4,935 of NZ_VOYO01000008.1, read as the reverse complement.
GCAGCAATTGCCAATCCGATCAACAAAAGGTTCGGTGCAAGATCAAGTGCAACAACCGCCAGAACATTGCTGGCATTGTTCAACATAGCACCTGCCAAAAACGGAATAAAAATCACACTTAACCAGCCGACAATACGCCATTTCTGTGACGCATCCGCTTCACGGGTCAGCGTCGAAAGCGCCTGTAATGGCGTTGTTTTAGAGCGCTTGGCCAAAGCAATTTCCAAGTAGCAGACTGGAAGTGCCAGAATCAGCATGGAGGCCAACCAGAGCATCCAGAAATCCATCTGACGATCAATCTGTATACCGGTTATCGGTGCGAGCGTCGCGATGATAATAAACGATAAACAGAAAGCCATCAGCGGCGATAACCATTTTGACATAGCATTGTCCTGCATGATGCATTCCTATAAAAATCTAGCGCTATTTTGCCTTGTGGAGCGGTGAAAATCAAAAACAAAAAGCAAACCACCATGACAGTGATTTGCTGCGCAAAAATTATAATTAGATTTTAATTTTTGTTATCTCGTTACGTCTTTTATTATGAAAAGAAACGAGCCAACCAGTTTTTACCTGTTTTCTTTTCTTTTTCCTTGATGATCCCCATCATATTTTCTTTCACGGCACCGACATAATCGGCGTCATCATGCTGAATATGGTTAATCAGCCATTTCGATAATACTTCGTGCAGCTCTGATTCAATGGACTGTCCCAGTTCAAAACGGTCACGATAAGACTCGATTTTTTTAATAAACAGGTCATGCACACGTTTATGCGGCACCCGATATTTATAGCCGGCTTCTTCCTGAAGAGATTCCTCAAAGGTGAAATGCGACTGGGTATAATCAATAATATTGTCGAGAATCTGTTTAATACGGGCACGCTCGGTATTGGCATCAATTCCATCAATTTCGTTGATATAATCGAGAATTCGTTTGTGCTGATCGTCAATCACATCGATACCAGTATTATAATCTGGAACCCATTTCATTTTCATTACGACCACCTATAAATATTAAGGACTTATAACGTGAAAATGAGCATATAGCGTATTGATTCAAATAAAAATGAAGCAAATTAGTCGGCTTTCCGCCTAAATCCGGCTTTTTCATTTTAAGTTTCTGTTATATATAATTAAAAATAATTTATCCTGAGTAAAAGGCTAAGATATTAATTAACCAAAATCCGCAATAAACCTTTATTTATTCTTAGATTTTTTCTTATTTTTTAAATATAAAAAAACGGAGTTTAAACTCCGTCTTTAATCGCATTTCAATATTGATCAGCTCGCGTGACGCGTTTTAAGGAAGGATCAAGACGTTCACGTTCCAGACGTTCAACATGCGTCAACTGAGAACGTACTTTCGCCCCATGCTGAAACAGGATCATTTCACCGGGCTGGAAGGCAGTCCATTCTTCATTCTGGGTCAATGGTTCAGTGGTAATCACTGCGACGCGATCTTCAGGGGTCGTGACCTGACTAAAGTCCACTTCGACATCAATATCAATCAGCTGAGCCGGTCTAAACGGGTATTCACGTACCAGCCAGTGGAGTTTAGTAATCGCATAGCTAAACAGCGCCTGACCATTCGACAGGCAGAAATTAAAGGTGCCATGCTCCGCGATTGCAGGTGAAATTTCAGCTAGAAGATCGAAAACCTGATCCAGTTTCGGCTCATGATAGCCAAAGCGTTTCACCAGTTGATCCAGCAGGTAACAGAAGGCACGCTCACTGTCGGTATTTCCGACTGGGGTAAAGCGCCCTGACAGTTCAGGAAAATAATCATATAAATCGCCATTATGGGCAAAAATCCATTGCCGCCCCCAAAGTTCACGGCTAAAAGGATGCGAGTTTTCCAGATTAATTTTGCCTTGAGTGGCTTTACGGATATGGGCAATCACATTACGTGATTTGATCGGATAATTACGCACCAGCTCGGCAATCGGCGACTCAACCGCAGACTGGTTATCAACAAACAGACGGCAGGCTTTATCTTCAAAGAAAGCAATCCCGAAACCATCCGCATGATCAGAGGTAATGCCCGCCCGCTGGGAAAATCCGCGGAAGGAAAAAGTAATATCCGTCGGGGTGGCACAATTCATTCCGAGCAGTTGGCACATGGTCTGGTTTCAGCTCTCTATTTACTTAGAAGCTTATTGTGCATGACTGTTCCTGTCATTTCAAATATCTGGGTTTGATAAATCCAAATAAAAAAGAGCCTCTATTGAGACTCTTTTTGGCAAAAAATGGATTAAGAACGATGTGGATTGGCACGATTGGTAATGAGGGTTCCAACACCATGATCGGTAAAAATTTCTAGTAAGCTGGCATGTGGTACACGACCATCCACGATATGCGCACTCACGACACCGCCTTTTACTGCATCCAGGGCACAACCCACTTTCGGAATCATGCCACCATAAATCACGCCGGTTTCAATTAAACGATCGACTTCTTGAGTGGTCAAACCAGTCAACAGGTTTTTATTTTCATCCAGCACACCTGTGATATTGGTGAGCAAAATCAGTTTTTCTGCACCTAAGGCTTCAGCGACTTTACCAGCGACCAGATCGGCATTGATATTATAGGTATTGCCTTCTTCATCGACACCTAACGGGGCAATGACTGGAATAAAGTCACTATTGGTGAACATTTCCAGAACATCGGTTTTTACGCCAACGACTTCACCGACCAGACCCAGATCAATTTGCTGAACCGAACCATCTTCAGCCACTTTTTCCATCAACAGTTTTTGTGCACGGATCAGGTTACCATCTTTACCGGTAAGACCAATCGCACGGCCACCATGCTGGTTGATCAGGTTCACGATAGATTTGTTAACGCTACCGCCAAGTACCATCTCGACCACTTCCATGGTCGCAGGATCAGTCACGCGCATGCCGTCAATACGATCTGATTCACGGCCCAGCTGTTTCAGCATGGAATCGACTTGCGGACCACCGCCATGTACCACGATCGGATTAATGCCGACTGTTTTTAATAATACGATATCACGTGCAAATGAACTTTCCAGCTCAGGATCGGTCATCGCATTACCGCCGTATTTTACCACCAGGGTTTTACCCGCAAAGCGTTGAATATACGGCAAAGCTTCTGTCAAAATCTGTGCTTTGTCGATGCCTGTTTGTTGATTTGGCATTCGCCTCTCCTTATTGAGCATCTAAAATGTCTTGAGCGATCTCTGGATAACGGTCACGCAACATGGCTACAAACAGATGACGAATTTCATTCAGACCTTGGGCATTATTGGCATCAAAGCGCACCGTGAAATACTCACCTGTATTGGATGCTCGAATGATGCCAAAACCATCCTCAAAATCAAGACGTATCCCATCAATTTTACTGATTTGCGCATGAATTCTTGCGGATTGCTGTTCAACGAAGTTTAAAAGCTCAACTGGACGTACTTGACGCGTTGAAATATAAAGATCTTCAGTACCATACCGTTTTGGATAAGCTGCCAAGGCCTGCGCGAGAGTTTGCCCCGTTTGGTCTAAATATTCCATGACTCTGAGCGCTGCATAGAGTCCATCATCATAGCCCCAACCGCGACCATCATTAAAGACATAATGTCCGGCATATTCCCCACCAAAAATCGCCTGATGCTGAGACTGGTTCAGATAGGTTCTGAGAAATGAACTGCCGGTACGAATCATCACCGGTTCCCCGCCCAGACGTTGCACTGTATCGTGAACCAGAGTTGAACATTTCACATCATAAACAAATTGGCGTGGTGCTGAATCGCTTAGGCAAATTTCAGCAAACAGGCACAATAACTGATCGGCTGTAATAATCTGACCATGTTCATCAATCAGAACCAAGCGATCGCCATCACCGTCCAAGGCAATACCGAGATCAGCCTGCTGTTGCATGACGGTTTGACGTAAAGTCTCAAGATGTTTGTCTTGCGAAGGATCCGGCGCATGATCCGGAAAATGTCCATTCGCCTCACAACGTAAAGCAATCACTTCACAGCCCATTTTTCTGAGTACCAAGTCAGCACAACGTCCGGCTGAGCCATGCAGACCATCCAGAATCACTTTAAATGAGCGCTTTAATTGAATATCTTCTAATATTCCCTGCTGATACTGCAGGCAAAACTCTGGAATAATCTGATGCGGCAGTTCAGCTAAAGTAATTAGCTGGCTATCGCAATGTGACTTTGCCAGTTGGGCCACCTGTTGAATCATCTCAGGACAAGGTGGTTCACCATCAATAATCCATTTAATACCATTATCTTCTTTAGGATTATGACTGGCAGTGACCATAATGCCATTGCCATCAAACTGGCGTGCGGTGAAATATAGCATTGGGCTGGAACAACAACCTACAATAGTGGCTTCCAGCGAATAATCTTTAAAAATACGGGCAATCGTGTCGGCAAAAGCCGGACTACTGATGCGTGCATCATAACCAATGGCGACACGTGTCTGTCCCGCAGCCTGATACTGCTGGGCTAAACCGTGGGCAATTGCATCAATAATCCCGGCACCTAAGAGACTGACTTTACCGCGTATGTCATAGGCACGAAAGATATGCATGGGGAATGGATGATTCATAGATCCCATAAAAATGTCTTTTCACTATTCATTAAAATAAGGAGATTTAAAATGATGATTTCATCATAATGACTTTAAACATTTGTTTTTGTTTTAAGACCCGCTATTTTTAAACGATTTCAATGTAACAATCAATTATAAAAATATAATCTACAACTTTAGAATTATAGGATTCTTGTAATTAAACAATGATTATTTAATTATATTTATTTTGAGTTTCATCTGATTAGGGTGTGTTGACACTTTTAGCTTAAAAAAATAGCGAAGTAGTAAAATCAAATCGCCAAACCCAATTTTACTATTCGCTATGCCTCGTACCATGCTGACAGATCAACACTGGCAAAAGTTGAAAGT
>NZ_VOYO01000077.1:0-1052 GCF_013420255.1 Acinetobacter sp. YH01021 | reverse complement strand
TAGTAATGTTTTCCTCGAAGAGCGCACTTATGCAAACTTCGTTTGCAAGTCCGATTGGGGTCTCCCCAATACCCCGACAACCGTATCCACGGTTGTATTTCACTACGTGAAAATTTAAAAGCGAAAAACAGGCATGGCGATTTACCACTTTTCAGTCAAAACCGTAGCACGATCTGCAGGGCGTTCCGCCACTGCTGCAATCGCCTATCGGGCAGGTGAAAAGATCTATTGTGAACGTGAAGGCCGAGAACATGATTACAGCCGAAAAACTGGGGTAGAACACAAAGAGATTTATTTACCCGAAGGCGCACCAGAGCATTTAAAAAACCGGGGAAAACTCTGGAACGAAGTGGAACAACGAGAAACCCGAAAAAACTCGACAGTTGCCCGAGAATTTGAAATCGCTTTTCCAAGTGAATTAAATCAGGAACAACGCCTGGCCATGCTCGAAGAGCTATGCGCCAGTATCGTGGACAGACATCAGGTGGCCATCGATGCCTGTATTCATGCACCGCATACTGGATCTGGTAGTGATGAACGCAATTATCACGCGCATATCCTGATGAGCACACGCAAACTGACTCCGGAAGGCTTCACCGAGAAAACCCGGGAACTGGATCAGAAACACAGTGGAGAAATCGAACACTGGCGCGAACACTTTGCCGATATCTGCAATATGCACCTGGATCTGGCTGGATACACTGCCCGAGTCGACCACCGCAGCTACAAAGACCAGGAGAATGGTTTAGAAGCCACGCTGCACGAAGGGCCGAAAGTCACCGAACTGCGCCGAAAAGGGATTGAGACCGAAATCAGCCGAAGCAATGACGAAATCAAACAGAGAAATCAGGCTCAGCTGCAATACAGCAAAAATATGGATCTGCTGATTGCTGAAAATGAGATCAAACTCAGCACACTGAAAACAGAACAGCAGATCCAAATCAAAAATAGCGCTAAAACGCCACCAATTGACGAAAAAGCCCTGTTTGAGGAAAAACAGAGGGAAACCCTTGGCAAAGTGCTAAAACGCGAAATCAGCGCAAAAGACGCGA
>NZ_VOYO01000076.1:0-1067 GCF_013420255.1 Acinetobacter sp. YH01021 | reverse complement strand
GCTGACGCACACCATCGCCCACCGGGTGGGTCGCTATCTGGAACGGCAAGGCCTGCTGGAACGGGATGTCGAAAACAGCTATCTGGCCTCGGATGCGGTGGATGACGACCCGATGACACCCCTGCTGGGGCACTCGATCACTTACCGTATCGCTGTCGGTTCACAGGCGGGGCGAAAGGTGTTCACTTTGCAAACTCTGCCGACCAGTGGTGATCCGTTCGGTGACGGGATTGGCAAGGTAGCCGGGTCCAGCCTGCACGCCGGCGTGGCGGCCAGGGCCGATGAACGCAAGAAGCTCGAACGGCTGTGCCGGTACATCAGCCGCCCGGCGGTATCCGAGAAGCGGCTGTCGTTAACACGAGGCGGCAACGTGCGCTACCAGCTCAAGACGCCGTACCGGGACGGCACCACGCACGTCATTTTCGAACCATTGGATTTCATTGCAAGGCTGGCCGCCCTGGTACCGAAGCCCAGAGTCAACCTAACCCGCTTCCACGGGGTGTTCGCACCCAACAGTCGGCACCGGGCGTTGGTCACGCCGGCAAAACGGGGCAGGGGCAACAAGGTCAGGGTGGCTGATGAACCGGCAACACCAGCACAACGGCGAGCGTCGATGACATGGGCGCAACGGCTCAAGCGTGTTTTCAATATCGACATCGAGACCTGCAGCGGCTGCGGCGGCGCCATGAAAGTCATCGCCTGCATTGAAGACCCTATAGTGATCAAGCAGATCCTTGATCACCTGAAGCACAAAGCCGAAACCAGCGGGACCAGGGCGTTACCCGAAAGCCGGGCGCCACCGGCTGAGCTGCTCCTGGGTCTGTTTGACTGACGAGCCTGAAGGCCAACGATACCAATCAAAATGCTGCGTTCACAGCGCCGCGGCAGGGATCCGCCGTGCTGGTTGTCGGAAAAGGAGCCGCTAGTGGGAAAGAGGAGGGTAAATTTTCAGCGTTGCTGGCTCCCCGTCAGCCGGATTGGGTTGCATCGCAGGGGTGTCGAAAGAGTCAACTGCGGTCCAAAGCTGTTGGACTTGGGTGAAAAGGGCGTTTATTCTTCCTATACGT
>NZ_VOYO01000075.1:0-1087 GCF_013420255.1 Acinetobacter sp. YH01021 | reverse complement strand
GGCAGAGTAAAACTTGAAGTGCGACATAAACCACCTAATTAATTTAAAGGGTTTATGGAGTATATAAAATTGTCATACCATCATCTTAACTTTGAAGATCGTACTGCATTAATGCTTGAGTCAAGAAAAGAAGGCTTTTCAGCCAGAAAATTTGCTGAACTTATTAAAAGACATCCTAGTACGATCTATCGTGAGCTTAAAAGAAATAGCATCAATGACGTTTATCAAGCTCGATATGCTTCTGATAACACTTTTGCTAGACGTAGACGTGGTCACAGAAAACTCAAAATCGATTCAATCCTCTGGAAATTTATTGTTGAAGCGATCCGTTGTTTATGGTCTCCTCAGCAAATAGCAAAGCGTTTAAAGACATTTCCTGATTTGGATCAAACAATGAATGTAAGCCATACAACGATTTATTCAACGATACGAGCATTACCCAAGGGTGAGTTGAAAAAAGACTTATTATCCTGTCTACGTCATGAAAATAAAAAGCGAAAAGCTAACGGTGAACCTAAAAAAGATTCTATATTACAGGATATTAAAACTATTCATGAGCGCCCAGCCGAAGTTCAAGAAAGAAAAATACCGGGTCATTGGGAAGCTGATTTAATTAAAGGTAAAGACAATAAAAGTTCGATAGCAACACTTATTGAACGAAATACACGGCTCTGTATCTTGGCAACATTACCTGATGCAAAGGCAGAATCAGTGCGCAAGGCTTTAACTGAAGCTCTGAAATATTTACCTGCAGAACTGCGTAAAACGTTGACCTATGACCGTGGACGCGAGATGGCAGAACATAAAATACTTGAAGAAGATTTAGGCATAGATGTATATTTCTGTGACCCACATTCACCCTGGCAAAAAGGCACATGCGAAAATATGAATGGTTTAATTAGGCAATATTTACCTAAAGGGATTGATTTAAATCAGGCAGATCAGCATTATTTAAATCAAGTTGCCATGTCACTGAATACTCGTCCTAGAAAAGCGTTAGATTGGCTTACACCATTAGAGAAATTTGCTCAGCTTGTTGATTATCATAAGACTTTTCAAACTGTCGCACCTCATGTTTGAATTCGCC
>NZ_VOYO01000074.1:0-1148 GCF_013420255.1 Acinetobacter sp. YH01021 | reverse complement strand
CTTGCAACACTATGTATTCATGTTGCAATACCTACCTTATGGTAAGTGGGTTTCCCCATTCAGACATCTCCGGATCACAGGATATTTGCCGCCTCCCCGGAGCTTTTCGCAGGCTATCACGTCTTTCTTCGCCTCTGACTGCCAAGGCATCCACCACATGCACTTAATTACTTGACTATACAACCCCAAACAGTCGTTTATCCTTACAAGTAGGATAAGCAACAGAGCTTGTCTTGCGACTTACTCATACAGTTGGCGTTTGTGCACTTAAGCACCGTACAGCTTCAATTAGATTCATATACCAAAACGCTTGATTCAGTTAATTTCGCTAGTAACTCATTTCTTTCATCTTCACATCACAGTAATAAATCACTGCTAGTGTTAATGTCAGTCATGAGTATGAACAAATTATTTCAACTCAAATATATTCTGTTAATGATTTTTCCAGCCTTCGTCAGGTCAGGAAACTGTGATAAATCACAGAGATTATCAAGTGCGCGTATCATAACGCTTGTACTTGTTAATCTCTAGGATCTAAACACTTGATCGCTTAGGAACTAAACAACTTCATCACTGTATGCTTACATACTGCGCGAAGCGTAGCTTCTTGCTTAAATTTCAAGTAAAAGCCCTAAAGCAGTGCTTTAAGTTTTATGATCTTGAAATTTGGTGGAGACTAGGAGAGTCGAACTCCTGACCTCCTGCGTGCAAAGCAGGCGCTCTACCAACTAAGCTAAGTCCCCAGCTTATCAATAAGTCAATGTCTCTGATTTTCCGTACTTCGTCAGTAGTGGTGGGTCTGACAAGACTTGAACTTGTGACCCCACGCTTATCAAGCGTGTGCTCTAACCAACTGAGCTACAGACCCTCAGATACATCGTATGAAGAACAACTTGTTGTGGATTCTTACCAATCGTCAATCTTTCGTTAAGGAGGTGATCCAGCCGCAGGTTCCCCTACGGCTACCTTGTTACGACTTCACCCCAGTCATCTGCCACACCGTGGTAAGCGTCCCCCCTAAGGTTAGACTACCTACTTCTGGTGCAACAAACTCCCATGGTGTGACGGGCGGTGTGTACAAGGCCCGGGAACGTATTCACCGCGGCATTCTGATCCGCGATTACTAGCGATTCCGACTTCATGGAGTC
>NZ_VOYO01000073.1:0-1184 GCF_013420255.1 Acinetobacter sp. YH01021 | reverse complement strand
GTACCAGCGTACGGCCCACAGAATGATGTCACGCTGAAAATGCCGGCCTTTGAATGGGTTCATGTGCAGCTCCATCAGCAAAAGGGGATGATAAGTTTATCACCACCGACTATTTGCAACAGTGCCGATAAAAATATATCATCATGAACAATAAAACTGTCTGCTTACATAAACAGTAATACAAGGGGTGTTATGAGCCATATTCAACGGGAAACGTCTTGCTCGAGGCCGCGATTAAATTCCAACCTGGATGCTGATTTATATGGGTATAGATGGGCTCGCGATAATGTCGGGCAATCAGGTGCGACAATCTATCGATTGTATGGGAAGCCCAATGCGCCAGAGTTGTTTCTGAAACATGGCAAAGGTAGCGTTGCCAATGATGTTACAGATGAGATGGTCAGACTAAACTGGCTGACGGCATTTATGCCTCTTCCGACCATCAAGCATTTTATCCGTACTCCTGATGATGCATGGTTACTCACCACTGCGATCCCCGGGAAAACAGCATTCCAGGTATTAGAAGAATATCCTGATTCAGGTGAAAATATTGTTGATGCGCTGGCAGTGTTCCTGCGCCGGTTGCATTCGATTCCTGTTTGTAATTGTCCTTTTAACAGCGATCGCGTATTTCGTCTCGCTCAGGCGCAATCACGAATGAATAACGGTTTGGTTGATGCTAGTGATTTTGATGACGAGCGTAATGGCTGGCCTGTTGAACAAGTCTGGAAAGAAATGCATAAGCTTTTGCCATTCTCACCGGATTCAGTCGTCACTCATGGTGATTTCTCACTTGATAACCTTATTTTTGACGAGGGGAAATTAATAGGTTGTATTGATGTTGGACGAGTCGGAATCGCAGACCGATACCAGGATCTTGCCATCCTATGGAACTGCCTCGGTGAGTTTTCTCCTTCATTACAGAAACGGCTTTTTCAAAAATATGGTATTGATAATCCTGATATGAATAAATTGCAGTTTCATTTGATGCTCGATGAGTTTTTCTGATAGTTAGTCTTTGTAGAGACACAAACCTGAAATTCCGGACACCGCGCTTGGCACTGTTGCAAATAGTCGGTGGTGATAAACTTATCATCCCCTTTTGCTGATGGAGCTGCACATGAACCCATTCAAAGGCCGGCATTTTCAGCGTGACATCATTCTGTGGGCCGTACGCTGGTACT
>NZ_VOYO01000072.1:0-1253 GCF_013420255.1 Acinetobacter sp. YH01021 | reverse complement strand
GAAACCTTTGCACGAACAGATACACAAAAGTTCGTTAAAATGATATAATGCTTTATAATCAACCACATAACAAAAGACACCGACATGGCATGGAAACAAACAGGGCAGCTGTCCCTAGCAGACAGTCTAGTTAATCACCACAAAGCCATTGAAGAACTCGATGAACTACACAACCTCATCAACTGGCAGACTATCGAACACACCTTACGTCATGTTCATAACAGCGACCGTGGCGAAAGTGCCTTTCACCCAGTCATCATGTTTAAAGTCTTATTACTACAAAAACTGTATGGCTTATCAGACCCAGCCATGGAAAAACAACTGGCACGAGACTTACTCTTTCGCCGCTTTGTCGGGCTATCGCTTACCGATAACGTACCTGACCACAGCACCATCTGGCGATACCACAAACACCTAGGCGAACTTGGACTTACCCAACCCTTATTCAACCAAATCAATGAGCAACTAGCCGAGCAAAATATTATCATCAAAGCAGGCAGTGTCAGCATCATCGATGCCAGTATCGTCGAAGCCAAGAACAAACGAGCTAAAAAAGGCAAACATACCGACAATACCCAAGACAAAGAAGCTGCCTACGTCAGTAAAAAAGACAGCACAGGCAAAGTGAAAACCACCTACGGCTTTAAAATCCATCTAAACTGTGATGAAGACAGCTTTGTCAAAAAAGTTGAAACCACCCCAGCCAATGTGCATGATTCACAATGTTTTACCACGCTTTTAACAGGGAATGAATCTGCTGTTTACGCTGACAGTGCGTATAAAAGCCAAGCCCATGACGACTATCTTGCCAAGCATGAACCACCGATAAACAATTATATTCATGATAGAGCATGGCGTAATACCCCTTTGACCGAACAACAAAAACGTTCCAATACCCAAAAGAGCCAAACCAGAAATACGGTGGAACGGGTATTTGGTCATTTTAAATTGCATTATGGGATGAGCAAGGCTCGTCATTTAGGGTTAATGCAATTTCATACCAGTACAGTGCTTGCTAGCATTGTGCATAATTTAAAAACGGCCCTAAGTCTGAAACAAAAATATGGATTGGCTTAGGGTTATTGTGTCTGTTGGTTGGCAAAACTAGCCAATAGATCTGAATTAACTGCAATTTAGGAGAGTGTTATGCCAATTCGGTGACTTTTTCTATCTTTTAACACCAATTCCAGTTTTTAGTTGAGTTTGAGATTGGTGTCGAGAGTAGGTCGCTGGTTTGTGCAAAGGTCTCTAGT
>NZ_VOYO01000071.1:0-1296 GCF_013420255.1 Acinetobacter sp. YH01021 | reverse complement strand
GCCTGGGCGAAAAAAGCGGCTGCTTTACGTAGAATTTCATTGGCGCGTTGCAGTTCTTTATTTTCGCGTTCGAGTTGTTTGATACGTTCTTGGTCTGAAAGCTGCTGTACTTTAACTGGATTTTGTTTATCTAAATATTTTTGATACCAAACACGTAGTGTTTCAGGAGTACAACCCTTGCGCAGTATACTGCTCAGGGAGCAATAGCGGTGATCGCAGCCCAATTCGATGGATAATCTTTCTCGGATTCAATCAATAATTGAACCGCTCTTTCTCTGATTTCAGGGGTATATTTTACTTTTTTCATCGGGACATTCTCTCAGAAAGCTTGGTCTCCGACAAACCCGGTACGGTTCAAAAATCTTCCATTGATTTATTTATATCTGTTAAACCAGTCGCATTATGAAATGTAATATAAGTAGAAATTTCAGTATAAATGGTCATGATCTTTTCTAAATTTGAATATCTAAGCGTCTTCATTAATCAACCTTATTGATTATTAGTTTCTTCTTTTAAAGCTCTTTGTACTGTTGCTATCCCTACTTTAAACTTTTCTGCAACACCTCTAAATGTTGAATTTTCTTCAGCCATTGCTTTTCGTATTTCAACATAGTCAACCTTCCGCTTTCTTCCCTTATATAAGCCCTTCGCTTTGGCTTTTGCAATTCCTTCCTTTTGACGCTCACGGATCATGGAGCGTTCAAACTCTGCAAATGCAGCAAGCATCTGAAACATGAGTTTATTTATTGCCGATTGTGCTACATCATGACTGAAGGTCAAATTCTCTTTATGAAAAATAATGGTTATACCACGATCATTCAGACTATTCACAATTTCGTTCAGATCATTTGTATTACGTGCCAGACGATCAATACTATGAACATGCACCGTATCACCTTCACGCAGATAGTCGAGCATTGCATTTAACTGAGGACGTTCACGGCTACCACCGCTTGCCTTTTCAGTAAAGGTCTTATCCAGGCTGATTCCATCTAATTGACGTTCAGTATTTTGTTCAGTTGAACTGACTCGAATATATCCGACCTGATTAGGCATTCTGTACCGTTAGAGTTTAGATAATTAAATACATATTGTACCGAAATTAAATATTAAGTCTATAAATACGGTTTTTGAGTTGCTTTTTAAGACTTTATTTTGTTCCGTTAGGCTATACTCTAAATTTACAGAACATCTCTTATTCGAAATTCGATCGAATGGGAGTAAAAGCCTGCCTCAATTCGAATTAATTTTACGTTTTTTAATTTTAAAAGTTCGTCGCCCAGCAAGTCGGTAAGC
>NZ_VOYO01000070.1:0-1310 GCF_013420255.1 Acinetobacter sp. YH01021 | reverse complement strand
ATTCAAGTGCGCTTATGTTAGGGATGGTTTCCCAGGATGATGGTATTGGACTAATGAGCGTTACTGAAACACTAGACAGCAAAATTAAAGCTCAAGAAGAAAAGCTAAAACAGCTCAAATCTCAAAGACAGGCAGCACTTGCACGAGAACGTGCCAAAGAGAAAGAACAGGCTCGAAAGGATGATACCAGACGTAAGATTTTGATCGGATCCTGCATGTTGAAAATCACCGAAGATGATGAGCAAGCCAGAGCAAAACTGATTGCTCAGATGGATAAATATTTAACGGATGCAAGAGATCGTAAGTTATTTGATTTACCAGTCTTTGATCATTAATTTTAAGGTGATTTAAGGATGAAAAAATTAGAGCTTTTTAAAGAAAAACCTTGGATCTTATTTTTCTTAAGTATGCTTACTGCTTGTAGTCCACTGAAGGAAAAGAATAGCTCAAATATAATCATTCCACGTATTGAAAATACGAGTGATGCAGATAATGCTAGTTATACTGAAGGAAAAATTATTACACAGGGTCAATGCCTATATATAGAGTTTATAGATGGCTCTAAAGTCCTTCCTATTTTTGCTACAAAGACTGCTAGCTGGGATGAAAAAAATAAAAGTTTGATCGTCGACTCCGAAACTTATTTGTTAGGGGATAAAGTCGCTTATGGAGGAGGAGAATCCTTTCCGCTTGAAAAAAGCCATTACTCATGGAAAGTAGAGGCAAGTGATAGATGTGATATATCTCGAGCAATTATCATTAATAAAATTTTTAGACCTCTTATCCCTAATTAAAGAAAGTCTACAAAATTGGTGGTTATTCATCTTTTGTCTTATAGCAAAGTTTTTACCTATTGATAAAATAAGTGCATTCATAATCTGCTAAGGATAGTGGGTAATAAGCGTCTAAGGACTAAGTATCAATTAGGGCCAAAACAGCTAACTTACATTGGAAAGTAAGTCATTAAAAAAAACTAACAGCGCTTAATAAGCCTTATAGTTCCGGGAGAGACTATAAGGCTTTTTTATTTAAAGTTAATCAGGACTTGTTAGGAAAATTCACCTATCCTGGACAGCCGTAAAGAACCGGAATTTACGTAAGCCCAGGCGTACAAAATAGCCTAAATTTTATCCACAAAAAATGTGGATAATTTTGGACATTGAGGCATTGATAAAATTTGAAAAACCTCAAAATTGACTATTTTTCAACCAATCTTATTGGCAAGAACTATCAAAAACGATCATAAAAAAGCCGACTTGTTTCAAAATCGACTTTTTGCTGATTTTTTGAGTAATGCCAATTTTTTAAGT
>NZ_VOYO01000069.1:0-1348 GCF_013420255.1 Acinetobacter sp. YH01021 | reverse complement strand
CTAGACAAAATGACACCAAATGAGTTTTACTATGATCAGCTACCCCAACAAAACAAGGTGGCTTAACTAGAGCGGAATATCACTTATAAATACGCTTTTAGTTGTTCAAACAAGTGGGACCACCTCTTAGCGAATAGTAAAATTGGGTTTGGCGATTTGATTTTACTACTTCGCTATTTTTTAAGCTAAAAGTGTCAACACACCCTAATGACAAAATATAAGACTTCTACCTCTGAAAATTATAAAAAATCAATTTTTTTGATTTTTAAAGAATGAGGATATAGTATTTGTAAAATTACTTAGCTGCTTAAAACTTAATTCTAATTGGTTAATAGGTGAAAAATGAAATTAGCAGAAGCTCTCTTACTTCGAAGTGATCAACAAAAAAAAATTATTTCACTAAAACAACGTATCAATGCAAATGTATTGGTACAAGATGGTGATAAACCATCTGAAGATCCAAATGAACTACTAAAACAAGTATTTGCTTTAATTCAAGAATTTCAAAAATTAAGTTATGCAATTCATGAAACTAATGCTTTAACAAAATTAAATGATGGTCGTTCTTTACTTGCTTTATTGACTTTGCGTGATGAATTTGTAGAACAGCACAAAACCCTAACTGCAGCAATAAGTAATACATCTCGTGAATCTGATCGTTATAGTACGCGGGAAATAAAGTGGCATAAAGTTATTCCAGTTTCATCACTACAAAAACAAGCTGATGATATTAGTCTTAAATTACGTGATTTAAATGTGTTGATTCAGTCGAGTAATTGGAAAATTGATTTGATTGATGCCTAATAGTCCTTTAGATATAATCAAGTTGAACATACTGGGCGAGTACAAGATCCCTTACTTCCACAACATAGGATTGTAAATAAAGTGTAGTGGCTTGCAAAGCAAGTGGATAAGCTTAAAATTTTAAGTACAAATCAATCCATCACTTGGCATAACTCAAATCTTTGTGCGAACAAAGTTACATGTTACTTATAACTACCATGTACTGACAGTATGTTCACCTCAATTACTAAAAATAAAGAAATGAGCAAGCACCAGCTCAACTACATTTCTATTTTTAATTCGGTTCGGCTTTGTTGCATAACGAGCTGAAAGACAGATTTTGAAAACAGCAGATTCAAATCACAAGTTGAACCGTACCGGGTTTGTCGGAGACTTTTTTATTTAAGTTAGGCCACCTGACCTAACGGGTTAATCTTATCATAGTACATTGCTTCAAACTCAAAAGGTGATACAACCCAATGCACTGTGTACACGCTTTTTATTGAACCAATCTACCCAGTTTATTGTCGCAAGTTGTACATCCGCTAAACCTTGCCAATCTGCT
>NZ_VOYO01000067.1:0-1416 GCF_013420255.1 Acinetobacter sp. YH01021 | reverse complement strand
GTAAATTTTCAGCGTTGCTGGCTCCCCGTCAGCCGGATTGGGTTGCATCGCAGGGGTGTCGAAAGAGTCAACTGCGGTCCAAAGCTGTTGGACTTGGGTGAAAAGGGCGTTTATTCTTCCTATACGTTGTCGGCAGCGGGCCAAAAAGGAATACGTCCATGCCCATCGAGGTGAAACCGGCTGTGAGCGCGGGTTCAAGCATATAGCCCGACAGGCGCGTATCCTTGCCGATCACGACACGATGGCGGTGGTCACCGCGACGAAAGACACGGCCAGCCGCCATGCCGACGCGCAAGGCGGTTTCCGCCGTCATCGCGCCTTCGTTGGCTTTGCCACGAATACCGTCTGTGCCGAAATATTTGCGCACCATAAGGTCGATTATCCTGTCGTCGGGTCGCCCTCAAAGGGGACATGCCTGCTGAACCGCGAATATAGAGAAATATCCCGAATGTGCAGTTAACGAATTCTTGCGGTTTCTTTCAGCGCCGCCAATACCGCCAGCCCGTCGCGCAAGGGGCGCGGCTCGTGTGTGCGGATGAAGTCAGCTCCACCTGCGGCGGCGGCAAGCTCTGCAGCGAGTGTCGCGGCCCCGACATCCCCCGGACCACGGCCTGTGAGCGCGCGCAGAAAGGATTTGCGCGAAACAGACAGAAGCACCGGCAAATCGAAGCGCAGCCGCAATTCATCGAACCGCGCCAGCACCGAGAGCGAGGTTTCGGGAGCAGCCCCCAGAAAAAACCCCATGCCGGGATCAAGGACAAGGCGGTTGCGTTTGATACCGGCACCCGTCAGCGCCGCGATGCGCGCGTCAAAGAACGCCGCAATGTGATCCATGATGTCGCCAGCGGGTGCCTCGCGCCGATCTGCCTGCCCGTCTTGCACCGAATGCATAACGACGAGTTTGGCAGATGATTTCGCCAATTGCGGATAGAACGCAGCGTCTGGAAAACCGCGAATATCATTGAGATAGGCCACACCACGCGACAAGGCATAGGCTTGCGTCGCGGGTTGATAACTGTCGAGCGAGACGGGAATGCCATCTGCCTTGAGCGCGTCCAGCACCGGCGCGATACGCGCGATTTCTGTGTCGGACGAAACAGGCGCGGCGTCGGGATTGCTGGATGCCGGACCGAGGTCGATCACATCTGCCCCCTCGGCCATCAGCTTACGCGCCTGCGCAATGGCTGCGTCTGGCGCCAGATACCGGCCTCCATCGGAGAAACTGTCCGAGGTTATGTTGACGATGCCGAAAATGATGAGCGATTTATTCATGGGGGCTTCTATAATAATCTCTGTACACGACAAAAATAGATAACTCATTGAAATAATGTCACAATAATTGTTTTCTAACGACGAATACTATGACACATCTCAATGAGTTATATCTTATCTTAAACAAATCTCTAAAATGGAACA
>NZ_VOYO01000066.1:0-1521 GCF_013420255.1 Acinetobacter sp. YH01021 | reverse complement strand
CGTGGATTTAGGAGAAGTTGCAACTTTTCTAAAAAGCTCGAAAATCATTTTAAAGCCTTTGATTTGACTTTCTTTTACCTTAATAACGGATTTGTTTAACGCCAGCATACTTTTTGAGACACCACCAGTAATTTTAATTAAGAAATGCGAAATAAAGCACGCAATTGTATATGAGCTGTAACATTAATATTGTATATTAATTAACTAATCTAGGATGGTTTTTGTCTGCGCTAAATAAATTTGGTCATGTAAAGCATAAATAATTGATATGGCTAAACTTTCAAATTGAGGTAAAGTTATAAATGAATACATCGGTAAAAATAATCTCTGTTGATGGTGATGTTTGGCGTTTTTCAAAGACAAATAAAAAAATAATTCTAAAAAAGGGGGCAAAGCTTCAGGTGAAAGATGTATTGCATCTTTCAGAAGAAAGTAGTGTCGTGTTGCAGCTTTCAAATGGCCGAGTTGTTGAAATTCATGGTAAAGATTTAATCAATAATGACGGCAATTTTAGCCTCAATTCTTTGCTAGGTGAACCAAACTCGGATCTAGATAAAATTGTAAATTTTGCAAAATCATTTCAGCAAATGAATGATACAGAACAACAAAATGATGTTGTTCGTTTGGATGATGGTCGAGTATTCAAGAAGGAAGGTAAAGATTACGTTGAAATTGCAGGAGAGTCTTTTGAGGGTGATCCTGAGGCAACACAAGGCGGCCACCGTTTTGTCCAGATTGCTAGAGTGGGTGAAACTTCTATAGCTGATGGCATCAAACCTTTAATGTTGAACCGAGTGGTAGATAATATTCCGCCTTTAGGAATTGAGTACCCAATATTATCTTCAGTTATCAAACCATTTGAGCATGGTTTGGGTGGTGGTAGTTGGACACTTTTGTCTCCATTTGCACCTAGACCAAACACGCCACCTGTCGCAAGCGATGATACGTACAACACCGCATTCAACACGCCAGTGGCACTCAACCCATTGGCAAATGACAGCGATGCAGATGGCAACCCACTGACCATTACTGCCATCAATGGCGTGCCTTTAACGCCGGGCAGCGCACAACAAATCAACACCCCGAACGGTGTGGTGAACATTGATGCCCAAGGCAACATCACCTTCACACCGAACGCAGGCTTTACAGGTCAAGAAAGCTTCAGCTACAGCATCAGCGATGGTCAAGGCGGCAGTGCCACTGCGACTGAAACCATCAACGTTTCAGCAGCACCGACGGCTGCGGTGAACAGCGTCAGCCAATACGAAGGCAGTGACCTGATTCACACCGTGAGCTTAACAGGTGACAGCAACAGTGCGACCACTGTGACGGTGACCTTGAGCAATGGCACAGCGACCTTAGGCACAGATACAACAACAGTTGAATACAGTCTTGATGGCGGCTTGACTTGGACCAGCAGTAGCTTGACCAATGGTTCATTCAATGTCAGCGTGCCAGCCCATGGCACCGAGTTCCTGGTGAAAGTACCAGGTGTTCAAGACGGTACACTAGAAGGCCCAG
>NZ_VOYO01000065.1:0-1858 GCF_013420255.1 Acinetobacter sp. YH01021 | reverse complement strand
TAGACAAAATGACACCAAATGAGTTTTACTATGATCAGCTACCCCAACAAAACAAGGTGGCTTAACTAGAGCGGAATATCACTTATAAATACGCTTTTAGTTGTTCAAACAAGTGGGACCACCTCTATATCTCGATAGGTATAGTAGAGTGATATCTCGATAGGTATAGTGTTTTGCAGTTTAGAGGAGATATCGCGATGCATACGCGGAAGGCAATAACGGAGGCGCTTCAAAAACTCGGAGTCCAAACCGGTGACCTCTTGATGGTGCATGCCTCACTTAAAGCGATTGGTCCGGTCGAAGGAGGAGCGGAGACGGTCGTTGCCGCGTTACGCTCCGCGGTTGGGCCGACTGGCACTGTGATGGGATACGCGTCGTGGGACCGATCACCCTACGAGGAGACTCTGAATGGCGCTCGGCTGGATGACGAAGCCCGCCGTACCTGGCTGCCGTTCGATCCCGCAACAGCCGGGACTTACCGTGGGTTCGGCCTGCTGAATCAATTTCTGGTTCAAGCCCCCGGCGCGCGGCGCAGCGCGCACCCCGATGCATCGATGGTCGCGGTTGGTCCGCTGGCTGAAACGCTGACGGAGCCTCACGAACTCGGTCACGCCTTGGGGGAAGGATCGCCCGTCGAGCGGTTCGTTCGCCTTGGCGGGAAGGCCCTGCTGTTGGGTGCGCCGCTAAACTCCGTTACCGCATTGCACTACGCCGAGGCGGTTGCCGATATCCCCAACAAACGGTGGGTGACGTATGAGATGCCGATGCTTGGAAGAGACGGTGAAGTCGCCTGGAAAACGGCATCGGATTACGATTCAAACGGCATTCTCGATTGCTTTGCTATCGAAGGAAAGCCGGATGCGGTTGAAACTATAGCAAATGCTTACGTGAAGCTCGGTCGCCATCGAGAAGGTGTCGTGGGCTTTGCTCAGTGCTACCTGTTCGACGCGCAGGACATCGTGACGTTCGGCGTCACCTATCTTGAGAAGCATTTCGGAACCACTCCGATCGTGCCTCCGCACGAGGCCGTCGAGCGCTCTTGCGAGCCTTCAGGTTAGAGGCCGTCGACAATGATAATCTGGATCAACGGACCTTTCGGCGCCGGAAAGACGACGCTCGCTAAGCGGCTGCGCGATCGGCGTTCCAAATCGCTGATCTTTGACCCCGAGGAAATCGGGTTCGTGGTGAAAGAAACGGTCCCCATGCCAGCGAGCGGAGACTATCAGGATCTCCCCTTGTGGAGGGGACTTACGATCGCGGCGGTCAGGGAGATTCGAAGGAATTACTCGCAGGACATCATCATCCCAATGACGCTCGTGCACCCGGACTATCTGACTGAGATACTCGACGGGGTAAGGCGGATCGACGATCAGCTGCTGCACATCTTTCTGACGCTCAACGAGGACCTATTGCGTCACCGGATCGCGAACCAGACCATGCATCCTGACCCGAATCGAAATGCGGAGATTCGAGAGTGGCGATTAGCGAATGTCGCCCGATGCTTGGCCGCAAGGGAACGGCTTCCATGCACAACCCGTGTTCTCGATAGTGGTGCACACACCAGCGATGAACTCGCAGCGATGGTGCTCGACGGAATCGATGGGCGCACCTGATCGCCTTCGACGCCTGCGCAAAGCGTAGCGCGAGGGTGGCGGGCTCACGACCAAACGCCCAGAGGTCGATCATCGCAGGGATGTTTGGCTTTGTGGTGCGGACGACGGGACTCGAACCGGCACTGTTGCAAATAGTCGGTGGTGATAAACTTATCATCCCCTTTTGCTGATGGAGCTGCACATGAACCCATTCAAAGGCCGGCATTTTCAGCGTGACATCATTCTGTGGGCCGTACGCTGGTACT
>NZ_VOYO01000064.1:0-1930 GCF_013420255.1 Acinetobacter sp. YH01021 | reverse complement strand
ATGGCGTATTTATATTCTGAATAAGGATAAAGAGTACCTAAGCTATAAGTTTTTTGAGCACTAATATAAGTTACTTTAAGGTCTGTAATTGGATAATCAGTCTGATTTTTAATAAAAATATATCCATCCTTTTCAAATGGCTGGCATCCTATAAGTAGAACTAATGTAAGACAGTAAAATAGGCTATTCTTCATTTTGGTAGTTCTTCAATTGGTCTTATGAGTCGATTAATAACTATAACTTTTGAGGTATCACAGCTATGATCTACTTCAGTTATCCAAGAATAATTATTTTTTTCTAGAGGATAGGATTCTCCGCCTCCATATGCTGCTTTATCACCTAAAAAATAAGTATCCGAATCTACTTTTAGGCTCTTAGTTTCCGTATCCCAATCTAGAGTTTTTGTAGCAAAAATTGGCAGAACTTTAGAGCCATCAGCATGTTCTAGGTATAGGCATTTACCTTCCCTAATAAGCTTAGCCTCACTATAACTTGCATTATCTGCTCCCCCCGTATATTGAATACGTGGAACAACTATATTTGATTCAATTTTTTCTGTAACTGGACTGCAGGCTGCAAGTAAACTTAATAAAATAAATTCTAATCTTTTCATATTAAAGGAATTTTTTGAGAGAGTAATAGAGAAATTAAAGCAAATTATTCCAAAAGGCTCTGATTAAAAATTGTTAAAATTAGTAGATATATGAGAGGAAATTATGAAAAAATTTTTATACTTCAATTGCTTATCTTTTATTTTTACTTATTTATCTTTGTTTTATCAGAAATATACATTAGTGGATCGTATAGTTGTAGACAAGCTTGGAAAAGTTAAAGTCATTGGAGGAGGATTTCCCTTACAGTTTTTAGTAGATGGTGAAGTATCTCCAGGTGGGAGTATAGCGCTAGATCCTTTAAATATTATTATAGGAATAGATCAATTTATCTTCTTATATTTTATTTTTGATTATTTGTTCTGGATAAGTGTTTTATTTGCTTTTTACATAATTTTGAAAAGGTACAAACTAAAACAGATTTTCTAAAATTAACATAATACACGTTATACGAATTCCCAAGGCATGGCTTTTAGTTATGCTTTTTTTATCAAAAGAGTATAGCTGAATGATAGCGAGCCAAATCGCATACAATATCTATCATTAGACTTAATGCGATAATTAAATGATATTGTTATCATTAATCTAATAGAATTAAGATTAAATGATAGAAATGAATACACGTATTTATCTACGAGCTTCAACTAAAGATCAAGATGCAGAAAGGGCTTTGCAGATTCTTCAGGATCTAAACCAAAACTTGAATTTGGGTGAAACCATTGTGTACGTAGAAAACTATAGTGGTACGAAGTTAGACCGACCTGAATTGAATAAGCTACTGTCAGAAGCAAATCAAGGTGACACCTTGTTAGTTGAAAGTATTGACCGCTTATCACGCCTAACCCAACGAGATTTTCAAGAGCTGAAGCGCAGGATCCAAGAGAAGGGACTTCGTTTAGTCGTAGCAGATCTTCCTACTACCTACCAAGTGATTCAAACCAGTGACAGCATTACTCATTCAATCCTGGAACTCATCAACAATATGTTGATTGATCTCCTGGCAACAATGGCTCGCCTAGACAATGAGAAACGTATAGAACGTATTAAGCAGGGCCTGGCACGTTCGGGTTACAAGCCAACAGGTAAGAAAGCCAATGAGGCTAAGCACAAACGAATAAAAGAATTGCTAGCAGCTGGCAATATGACTAAGGAAGAAATTGCCAAAGCAGTGAATTGTGGAGTTGCAACTGTCTATCGAGTTGCTAAAGTTATCTAAAAGAGGCTTATCTCAACGCGCCCCCAATGCGGCACCGTTGCATTCAGGTTGCTTCACATAAGAGATTTTATGTTAAATAAAAAAGACACCACGAATGATGTCT
>NZ_VOYO01000063.1:0-2421 GCF_013420255.1 Acinetobacter sp. YH01021 | reverse complement strand
AGACAAAATGACACCAAATGAGTTTTACTATGATCAGCTACCCCAACAAAACAAGGTGGCTTAACTAGAGCGGAATATCACTTATAAATACGCTTTTAGTTGTTCAAACAAGTGGGACCACCTCTCATTAATGTTGGTTAAGTACTTTTACTGTAGTCATTAGAACACTCTTCTTTGGAATACTCTGAAGAAAACTGTAAGGTTATAAACAGACCAAGTTACAGCGAGTAACTGATTCAGAAAAAGGCTGGTTGTATGGTGAAAGTTTAGAGTTACTGTTCTAATGTTTTAAACAAATGTTTTGTTAAAAAGGAGCAACATATGAAATTTCACATCGCTAATATGACTTGTGGTGGTTGTGCACGCGGCATTACTACCGCAATTAAAGAGCTCGACTCGAATGCCTCACTCGATATTGATTTACAAAACCGTATCGTTGAAATCAACACAACAGTGAGTCAGGATAAAGTCATTGCAACTCTCAGTGAGCGTGGATTTACAGCTGATCCTGCTTAATCTCTGTTAGAGTAACAGTGGGAATTCCTTACCACTTTGGTGGTGTTTCAAAAAGTATGCTAGCGTTAAACAAATCCGTTATTAAGGTAAAAGAAAGTCAAATCAAAGGCTTTAAAATGATTTTCGAGCTTTTTAGAAAAGTTGCAACTTCTCCTAAATCCACGCCTGATTCGATGACGAATTCTACAATTGTTACCTTCAATACCGACGGTAAAAAACTTACCGATCACTTGCTTGCAACATTGAAATGCTGTGATAAAACTATCCCAATATTGTTACTTAGACAGGTAGGACATTTGATTTGTAGCGTTATTTTCATACCTCTATTTTATCAAAAGCCATATTGTTTTTTTCAGCATACTTTTTGAAACACCACCTTTGTTTGTTTTAGAGCGTCGGGGCGCCTCGGCAATTCTGCGTGTTGAAATAGAAAGGAAAATTCATTACTTTAAAGCGCAAAGCGTGTTGCAGATGCAGCTCTTATTCCGAGGAATTTTACACTGGTATCGCCCGCCGATAGAAACACCAGATCCGGCAGTCAGGACGTAAATAACCATTCCTCCAGTTTAAATAAAAAAACCTGCAGATTCGATGCAGGTTTTTTTTAGAGATAATCAATCGCGTCTTATTTGGCTTTACGCTCTTTCTCGATCAGGTAATTCACCACCTGAATGACTTTGGCATCATTACCCTGCACAATATATTTACCATTCACGGTCACTGCCGGAACACCACTTAACTGATACTGAGCAGCCAGATTTTTGGCTTGGGCAATTTTCGAAGTGATCGGGAAAGATTTATAAGTGCTGTTAAATTTCGCTTCAGGAATACCATAGCGGGTATAGAACTTGGCCAATTGCGCCTGTTCTAAAATTGGACGTTGCTTATCATGAATATCATGGAATAATTGTAAATGTGCTTTTTGACGCACACCCAATGCTTCAGACACATAATAAGCACGCGCTGCCTGCTCCCAGAGTGGATTCATTGCAGCCGGCGTACGTACAAAACGTACATCTTTTGGTAATTTTTTCAACCAGCCCTGCATATGTGGTTCAAGCGCGAAACAGTGACCACAGCCGTACCAGAAGAATTCACGTACCTCAATTCTGCCCGGTTTTTCGACTTTGACTGGTTTTGCAACCACTTGATAGTCCTGACCTGCCACAAAATTGGCCATAGCATTGCCTGAAAAGGCCAAAACAGATGCGGCAACAGCTCCTAAAAGGAATTTTTTCATTGGGATTATCGTCCTCTAAATCATTATGCTTAGTGTATGGGTTCACTATAAATCAATTATGCCGGTTCCGTTTTCATGCTGCGAACTTTTGTGCTATCAGAACCGCTACATTAAAGTATGCGACTGATTTTAAGTCAGTTAATATGGCCATTCGACCGCTATGTGTTTTTAGATAATCACAAAAGTTAAACTTTGAGTAATAAAAACGGTTATAATTTCTACGATTAAAACGTAGTGGTCAAACCTACAGTAAATATTAGCTTCTTACTATTCTCTTCAGTAACAGCCGCGTGGCTATGATAATTGCTGGAATTTACAACATAGAACTGAGCAAAAAATGATTTATGAAAGGTTTATTAAATTAAATAAATTATTTATATAGTTAAAATTCACCTGATAAATCACTTTTTAATTTAAATTACTATGTTAATTATTTGTTAATTATTTCTAAATTTTTCTCTAAGAAACGGAGTCCCCCATCAGCAAAACTACTGGTTGAAAAAACTATAGTAAAAATAACTAAAATAATCTTCATGTACATATTATTGAATCTAATCATATCTTGGACCAAAAAAATCTTTACTTATAATAATGAGTAAATATATACATCCGAATGACGACAAAATTACAAACTTGTAATTTTGTTAAGGTTTGTTCTCAAAAAA
>NZ_VOYO01000062.1:0-2781 GCF_013420255.1 Acinetobacter sp. YH01021 | reverse complement strand
ATATCTTGTCTAAAACTATTATTCTGCATACATCCCCCAAATTCATGAGAATTGTATACTTCTATTATTCGAAAGTAATCTTAAGATTTTCTAAAATTAACATAATACACCTTATACGAAATGCTCTTTTTTATTCTATATAAATCATAGTCTTATCGTATACAAAAAAGCCCAACTGCACTCAGTTGGGCTTTTTTAATGATTTTTCATGTTCCACGCTTACTATTTAAGCAATGTTCCACGGTTTTGTTCAGTTTTAATAAACATCATCCGGTTTTTTGAGGAGTCATTATTTCATTGCTGGCAATGAAATTGGCTCATCAAAAAAGTGGAGTGCTAGCTAACCATAAGGAAGGAAGAAACGGCTCAGGAAGCCCCTTTTTTTAGGTTCAGGCTCAATATGTTCAGGGATAGGGATCCGTTTGTTCTCAGGAGTAGTCAATCCGTCATAGTTTGATTCATCCTGTGACCGAGGATCTGTTGCTATATTCGAATTAGTAGATTCATTTAGCTGATTAATATTTTCTTGTTTTGGCTGTTCTAAGGTGCCTTTAAACTCAATTCTGTGAGTAAGATCTTCAATATGTTGCATCAAAGACTTTTCTCTTTGATTTGCTAAATCTAACTGATTTTTGAGTAAAGAAATCTGATCTTTTAATACATTTTCAACTTCAGATTGAACGTGTACCTGTACATCCTTCTGAACTTGTTCAGTGCGTGTACTGGACTGAACACTGATTGGATTGCCATAAACTCTAATAAGTTCCGATAAGTCTATAAGACCATCATGATCTCTTGATAATTCACCATTTTTTAAAGCCTCATATATTGTTGTACGTGATTTTTTAAAGGCTTTACTTGCGTCCATGACGCTGAATTTTGTTGTGTTCAATGTAATCCCTCAGTGCGTGTACAAGGATGTTCGTGTGAACATCCAATCTGAACATGAAGTTTATTTTGTATTAAAGCCTACTTTCTTTAGATAGGGGAGTAATTCTTCAAATTTTTGTGGATCTCGTAGCATTTCAGAAATTCGAACTGCAAATTGTGAGTAGCTTTCAGTACCTTGAGAATATTTATTCATATCTGGAAGCTCAGATAATTTACTGGCAAAAAGATGACACTGTGCATCGGTAAATTTTGAGAAAATCTCAAGAGCAGTTTGCTCTTTAGTATGAGCTATAACGACTTTTTTCAGTTTAAAGGTGAATGAAAAACCAGAAATATTACGTCCCTTTTTATGTTGCTGACATTGGACGTTAATATCCGTATGTTCATTAATTTGAGCAATAGCTAAATTTAATACTCGATCTTTAAAATTTCCCATTCTTGTATATTCATCATCAAGAACGCCTATTTTTTGTCTGAACTCTGCAAGTTCAATAATAGGAGTTTGACCCGTACTGCGCCAAGCAATTAATAATTCATATAATCGCACAGCATAAGCGCTGCTGAGATTACTAATCTGTTGTAACTCATATTTAGTAAATTGTTCTTCTAAACGTGTAATAAGTGGCACGATTGCAGGGGCAAATATTAACTTTACTGTAGCTTCATCGTCGATATATCTAATTTCGCTGACCCAACGACTTAAAACATTCTCTACATTTCCTCTTTTATTAATTTCTTGATAGCTAAATTGACGTACAAATAGATCTTTACAGGCATCTTTTAACGCTTGGTAAGCTGTTTGTCTTGCAACATTAAATTGATTTACATAACTCTCAGCATGGACTTCTAAAGGGTCATTTGCATTGATTCCCCGACCACTATCTCTTGCTTCGACGATGGCTAATAAGATCAAACGTTGTTCTACTAAGTCTAAGTTATAACTCGCATTAATTAATGCATTGTCTTTAACTACTAAGTCCCGCATTCTATTTATCTACATTATTACTTATGAATATAAATCTATAATAATAAATATGTAGATTAATGCAAGGTAAACGTAGTTAAATCTACAAAAAAAATAATGTAGATTATTGGTAGGTAAACGTAGTCATATTGGTAGGTAAACGTAGTCATATTGGTAGGTAAACGTAGTCATATTGGTAGGTAAACGTAGTCATATAAGCTCTAGAAGCCTTTATTTACAAAGACTTGAGCCTCTCTAAAAGCATTTAAAAGCTTAAAAATAATTAAAAGCCCAAAATATAAAAAATTGCCCTTGGTTTTCGCTTCGCTCAAACTCTATTGAATCTCGCTTTCGCTCGATTCGTCGGGGCAATTTTTGGTTCATATTTTCGTGACTTTAAAAAAAAGCAAAAGCAACTCGGAATTCGCTTCGCTCATGAGCTTTTTTTTCTCGCTACGCTCGGTTTAGGAATCAAGCTTGGAAAGTTCGCACCCATGCGGGATGCTCTGTAGGGTAGGTGATTAATGGATAGGGAGCTTGTAATCAGGGAAAGGGATGGGCAAATTTTCTCAGTTCGCTCGTAGACACTCGCTCTGTTTAACGACTCATGCCACGAGATTTCATTTTAGGCGCATGCTGCTGTGCTTTGAGCTGTTGTTGTTGTCTGAGTTTCATCTGTTGTTCTGCTTTGATCTCATCCACACATTTTTTAATGACTTGATAGGATAGGTATAGAGTCTGGTATTGCTTGGCTTTGGCCGGATGTTGTTGTTGGTACTGCTTCCAGGCATGTTCTTTGAACTTTTCATTTTCCAATAAATCCTTCACACCATGTTTTTTCTGGTGTTCATGCTGACCTTTCAGCTTTTTGTGCTCCTGGTAAATCGCATCACGTTGGGCTTCCCAGGCTTTTTTTCCAAACAGTA
>NZ_VOYO01000061.1:0-2868 GCF_013420255.1 Acinetobacter sp. YH01021 | reverse complement strand
TACAACAACTGTTTGGGTGTTGTATAGTCAAGCCTCACGAGCAATTAGTATTGGTCAGCTTCACATATCACTATGCTTCCACATCCAACCTATCAACGTCGTAGTCTTCAACGGCTCTTTAGGAGACATAAAGTCTCGGGGAAATCTTATCTTGAGGTAGGCTTCCCGCTTAGATGCTTTCAGCGGTTATCCCTTCCGAACATAGCTACCCGGCGATGCCACTGGCGTGACAACCGGTACACCAGAGGTTCGTCCACTCTGGTCCTCTCGTACTAGGAGCAGATCCTCTCAAATTTCCAACGCCCACGGTAGATAGGGACCGAACTGTCTCACGACGTTCTAAACCCAGCTCGCGTACCTCTTTAAATGGCGAACAGCCATACCCTTGGGACCTGCTTCAGCCCCAGGATGAGATGAGCCGACATCGAGGTGCCAAACACCGCCGTCGATATGAACTCTTGGGCGGTATCAGCCTGTTATCCCCAGAGTACCTTTTATCCGTTGAGCGATGGCCCTTCCATACAGAACCACCGGATCACTAAGACCTACTTTCGTACCTGCTCGACTTGTGGGTCTCGCAGTTAAGCGCGCTTTTGCCTTTATACTCTACGCGTGATTTCCGACCACGCTGAGCGCACCTTCGTACTCCTCCGTTACTCTTTAGGAGGAGACCGCCCCAGTCAAACTACCCACCAGACATGGTCCTCGTCCCGGATAACGGGACAGAGTTAGAACCTCAATATTACCAGGGTGGTATTTCAAGGACGGCTCCATCGCAACTAGCGTCGCGACTTCAAAGCCTCCCACCTATCCTACACAAGTAAGATCAAAGTTCAATGTCAAGCTGCAGTAAAGGTTCACGGGGTCTTTCCGTCTAGCCGCGGGTACACCGCATCTTCACGGCGAATTCGATTTCACTGAGTCTCTGCTGGAGACAGCGCCCCCATCATTATGCCATTCGTGCAGGTCGGAACTTACCCGACAAGGAATTTCGCTACCTTAGGACCGTTATAGTTACGGCCGCCGTTTACTGGGGCTTCGATCAAGAGCTTCGCTTACGCTAACCCCATCAATTAACCTTCCAGCACCGGGCAGGCATCACACCCTATACGTCCACTTTCGTGTTTGCAGAGTGCTATGTTTTTAATAAACAGTTGCAGGGGCCTGGTTTCTGAGGCTGTCGGCCGCTCAAGGAGCAAGTCCTATCACAGACAACAGCGTACCTTCTCCCGAAGTTACGGTACCATTTTGCCTAGTTCCTTCAGCAGAGTTCTCTCAAGCGCTTTGGTCTACTCGACCTGACCACCTGTGTCGGTTTCGGGTACGATTCCTGTGTAACTGAAGCTTAGAGACTTTTCCTGGAAGCATGGTATCAGCCACTTCACTGTACAAGTACAGCTTGCTATCAGTTCTCAGCATAGAGTACCCCGGATTTGCCTAAGATACATGCCTACAACCTTCCACCTGGACAACCAACGCCAGGCTGACTTAACCTTCTCCGTCCTCTCATCGCATTACACAGAAGTATTGGAATATTAACCAATTTCCCATCGACTACGCCTCTCGGCCTCGCCTTAGGGGTCGACTCACCCAGCCCCGATTAACGTTGGACTGGAACCCTTGGTCTTTCAGCGTGCGAGTTTTTCACTCGCATTGTCGTTACTCACGTCAGCATTCGCACTTCTGATACCTCCAGCAGACTTCTCAATCCACCTTCATCGGCTTACAGAACGCTCCCCTACCACGCATAATAAATTATGCATCCGCAGCTTCGGCATATAGTTTTAGCCCCGTTACATCTTCCGCGCAGGCCGACTCGACTAGTGAGCTATTACGCTTTCTTTAAAGGGTGGCTGCTTCTAAGCCAACCTCCTAGCTGTCTATGCCTTCCCACATCGTTTCCCACTTAACTATAATTTTGGGGCCTTAGCTGGCGGTCTGGATTGTTTTCCTCTTGACTACGGACGTTAGCACCCGCAGTCTGTCTCCCGGATAGTACTCATTGGTATTCGGAGTTTGCATCGGTTTGGTAAGTCGGGATGACCCCCTAGCCGAAACAGTGCTCTACCCCCAATGGTATTCGTCCGAGGCGCTACCTAAATAGCTTTCGGGGAGAACCAGCTATCACCAAGTTTGATTAGCCTTTCACCCCTATCCACAAGTCATCCCCTGGCTTTTCAACGACAGTGGGTTCGGTCCTCCAGTTAGTGTTACCCAACCTTCAACCTGCTCATGGATAGATCACCTGGTTTCGGGTCTATACCCAGCAACTAAACGCCCTATTAAGACTCGGTTTCCCTACGGCTCCCCTATGCGGTTAACCTCGCTACTGAATATAAGTCGCTGACCCATTATACAAAAGGTACGCAGTCACCGGACTAAGCCGGCTCCCACTGCTTGTATGCATGCGGTTTCAGGATCTATTTCACTCCCCTCACAGGGGTTCTTTTCGCCTTTCCCTCACGGTACTGGTTCACTATCGGTCAGTCAGGAGTATTTAGCCTTGGAGGATGGTCCCCCCATATTCAGACAAGGTTTCACGTGCCTCGCCCTACTCGACATCATCATATAAGCCCTTTCGTGTACAGGACTATCACCGTCTACGGTCGCACTTCCCAGAGCGTTCCACTAGAACTTATATGACTTAATGGGCTCTTCCCCTTTCGCTCGCCGCTACTGAGGGAATCTCAATTGATTTCTTTTCCTAAGGGTACTGAGATGTTTCACTTCCCCTCGTTCGCCTTGCAACACTATGTATTCATGTTGCAATACCTACCTTATGGTAAGTGGGTTTCCCCATTCAGACATCTCCGGATCACAGGATATTTGCCGCCTCCCCGGAGCTTTTCGCAGGCTATCACGTCTTTC
>NZ_VOYO01000060.1:0-3190 GCF_013420255.1 Acinetobacter sp. YH01021 | reverse complement strand
AAAAAAAAGCATATAGCGAACGGCTTCAAAAAAGTATGGTGGGTTTAGAAAATAGAATCTATCGAATCAAGAAAATGCTTTATACAACCTGAAAGGTTGTCAGGGGTTAAGGGGAGGATTCCCCTTACTCATGAACTTTCAATGTACCTTTAGGTGCTTTGAAAGTGGAGTGAGTCCACTTCGCTATCGCAAAGCTCAAAAAGCTCTGCTATCGTGTGTTTTTTCGGTATCGGATTTCTCACATGTCATTTGCTATTTTGCGTATTCAAAAATTGAAGTCGTTTGCAGACGTTGGTGGCAGTCTTTCGCATAATTATCGCAATCGAGAAACGTTAAATGCCGATTCTGACCGCACACATTTGAATGAGCATGAGTTAGATACAAACGAAAAATGTATGACCGCTATTCGTGATCGTATTCCTGAAAAAAGACGCAAAGATGCGGTTTTGTGTATTGAACATCTTGTGACTGCATCACCAGAATGGGACGGCTGGGGAACTGAAAAAGAAACTGCATTTTTTGAGCAGTCGAAAAAATGGCTCGAAAATAAATACGGTAAAAATAATGTCGTCAGCACTACGATTCATAGAGATGAAACAACCCCTCATTTGGTCGCTTACGTTGTTCCAGTCGATGAAGCTACGGGCCGTTTAAACGCAAAAAAATATATCGGTGGATCTCGACATACACTTTCACAGATGCAGACTGATTTTGCAGTTGAAGTAAAAGATTTAGGATTAGATCGGGGCGTACAGGGGAGCAAAGCAAAACATACGTCTATCAAAGAATATTATGAGAAATTGAACAATTACGAAAATGAACCTGGTATTGAAAAAGGTCTCACTTACGAAATACCTGAACCTGAATTTCTTGAGTCAAAAAATACCTACGGTGAGAGAGTCGCAAACGCTATGATTGATCAGATATTTGATCAAATTGCACCACGATTTGACCGAGCGAATGCACTGGCTAGTCAAACTGAAAAATTAAAAAAAGAACTGTCTGATACAAAAAAAACACTTGATGAGGTTCAGCAACGAGCAAAGCCATATTTAGACATAATTAACGAGTATAACCATCCAAATCTTGAGAAAGAATTTAATAAGCAAGTTGCTAAATTAAAAGATAATTTTGATTCAGCACTTGAACATCATAGATTCCTAAAAAGACAGGAAGAACAAGAAAGATTTAACCAACAACGTGAACTTCGCAATCAATTACACTTAGAACAAGAACAGAAAAAACAACTGGCTGAACAAGAAAGGCAGGAAAAAGAACGTTTGGCACTTTTAAGACGTCAAGAATTAGAAAAACAGCGAAAAAATGAGCCTAAAAAACCTGATAACGGCAATGATAACGACTACTCACCCTCATAATACCCATTTAAACGCAAAAAAATGGGGTTTTTAGCCATGTTTGGTGTTTTATGCATGAAAGTATAGTTGAGATAATAAAAACCTCTTAGAACGCAAATTAGAGCGTTTTAGCGAGTGTCTACGAGCGACACAATGAAAATTTGCTTATTCCCCCTCTGAAAAACCGCTTTTGCTTTTTAAAACAGATGAATCGCAGATGTAGCAATGCTTTCAACGCTATATCTATACGTTTATCGACCCAAGTAGTTAGCGAGTGTCTACGAGCGAAGTATTGATGCTTTTGCTCTTCAAAAAGCATGAGCATAGCGAATGCATTATTAACGCTTTTGCTTTTGCTTTTGCTCTTGAAAAGACACGAGCGAAGCGAGTGCCATAGCCTTTGATTTTGCCTTTGATTCTCTTTTTTAGCTTTTAAAAAGCTTTTAAAGACTTTTCGCCCCTCTACAGACCTTACTAGACATAGCTTTCAGACTTTAAAAAAGTACAAACGCCAAGTATTAAAGTACAAACGCCAAGTTAAAAGCACTTAAAAAAGTACAAACGCCAAGTTAAAAAAGTACAAACGCCAAGTATTAAAGTACACAATTAAACTTTGAACTTTTATTGATTAAAAGGTATTGTCTTAAACGATGTACTTTATTTGGAAAATACTATGGATTTGGATGTTAAAAAACACTATCCCAAAGACTGGATAGTTTTACAAAATAGAGTGGTTGAATGCTTTAGAGGTATGTCCCTTGATGAAAAGCGTTTATTTATCATGGCAACCCCTTTGGCAAGAACCACAAAAATATCAAGCAATGATCCTATTTTTATATCTTCGAGTGACTTTTCAAAGGAGTGTGGCATTGACTTATCAACGGCTTATACAGCTTTAGAATTGGCATCTGAACGCCTATTTACTCGGTTCTTTGGTTACACCAATGCTGAGGGTGACAGGGTAAAAATGCGTTGGCTAAACAAGGTGATTTATAAGGCAGGACAAGGCGGTTCAGAACTATATTTTACCGATGAAGTACTGCTATTACTTAGAGAGTTTGACGCCCTAAACCCTTATACCAAGTATAAAAAAGAGGTCGTTTTACGGCTTAAAAAAGACTACTCGCTAGACTTCTATCACTTGGCTAAGAAACACCAAACAATGGGCGGTTTTCAAATCAGCCTAGACGAATTATTTCAGCAGTTGGGCTTGCCTGAATCCTATCAAGACCTAAGCAACCTAAAAAAACGTGTAATTAAGCCATCACTGGACGAGATCACAGCCAACACCGACATAGACCTAAGCTATGAGAATGTGAAACGTGGGCGTTCCGTGGTTGGCTTTAAGTTCACTGTCAAAGAAAAACCAAAGCCCAAAGTTATAGAAACAGGACGAGATCCAAATACACCTGACCTATTCCACAAAATGACAGAATCTCAACTTGATACGTTTAGCAGTAAACTTTCAGAACTCCCTGAAGTGCAAAAGATGGCACATGCAGGCGAAGATATGAAACCATTTATTGCTCGTATTCGTTCGATGCTCAAAGACTCTGAAAAACAAAAAACGTTGCTTCCCCATCTAGCAAAATTAGGATTTAAATCGAAATGATGTTTGAGAAAAAAATTACTCAGTTTGAAAGGGAAGTTTTGCTACAAGAAAAAATTGAGCAGCTCGAAAACGAGCTTAAAGAATTTTCTGATCTTCAAAAAAAAGCATATAGCGAACGGCTTCAAAAAAGTATGGTGGGTTTAGAAAATAGAATCTATCGAATCAAGAAAATGCTTTATACAACCTGAAAGGTTGTCAGGGGTTAAGGGGAGGATTCCCCTTA
>NZ_VOYO01000059.1:0-3262 GCF_013420255.1 Acinetobacter sp. YH01021 | reverse complement strand
CAACCAATCTTAGGCGCAATTGCTGTGATTGCAGCCCAAGTAGAAGGATAATCTTTTTCAGATTCAATCAATAATTGAACCGCTCTTTCTCTGATTTCAGGGGTATATTTTAATTTTGTCATCGGGATAGTCTCTCAGAATATTGACTCTCCGACAAACCCGGTACGGTTCACTTCTGATGATTCAGTGAAAAGGGTCATTTATTTAGCAACTTCAAATGCTGCTAAAAAATGGACCATGCCAACTCAAAATTGGCGTTTAGCAATGAATTGGTTTACGATTCAGTTCGATGATCGATTAAAAGATCATTTATAAAAAATGAGACTTACACAAAATAATTTACAGGCTCGTAGAAACATGAAAATACATTCTTTTGGTGAACACAATAACATTACTTTATCTAATAATTGTATTGAAGTTCGAGGTGCACGTGAGCATAACCTTAAGGATGTAGATGTTTCTATCCCAAGAAACGCACTTGTTGTTTTCTCAGGTGTATCGGGTTCAGGAAAATCATCACTTGCTTTTGGAACTATTTTTGCTGAAGCACAAAGAAGATATTTCGAATCTGTTGCACCTTATGCAAGACGCTTAATAGATCAGGCCGGAGTACCAGATGTTGATGCTATTGATGGTCTACCACCAGCAGTAGCATTGCAACAACAACGTGGTGTAAGTAATACCCGTTCTTCTGTTGGAAGTGTAACAACTTTATCAAGTCTCGTGCGAATGATTTATTCGCGTGCTGGTGCATATCCTGCCGATCAGCCAATGTTATATGCCGAGGACTTTTCACCGAACACTCCTCAAGGTGCTTGTCCTACCTGTCATGGTTTAGGTCACATTTATGAAGTTACAGAATCGACAATGGTTCCTGACCCAACACTCAGTATTCGTGAGAGAGCTATCGCATCATGGCCACCTGCTTGGCACGGGCAAAACTTACGCGATATCCTAGTAACCCTAGGGTATGATGTTGATCGACCATGGAAAGATTTACCGCAATCGGATAGAGACTGGATTTTATTTACTGAAGAAACCCCAACAGTTCCTGTCTATGCTGGTTTAAGCCCCGCTGAGACTCAATCTGCACTTAAACGTAAACTAGAACCCAGCTATATGGGCACTTTCACTGGTGCTCGTCGCTATGTCCTTCATACTTTTGCTAATACCCAAAGTACGTTGATGAAAAAACGTGTTTCACGTTTTATGGAAGGAAAAATATGCCCTTCCTGTCATGGTAAACGCCTTAAACCAGAAGCCTTATCTATTACCTTTGCTGGAGTAGATATTGGTGAGTTTATGCAACTTTCTTTGGATAAGTTAACTTGCCTGCTTGAGCCCATTGTTCTAGGCAATTTCGACGCTCATGATGCTGGAGAAAAGACTAATAATAAAGTAACCCAACTTGATAGATCTGAACGAGCAACAACAGGTAGAGCAGTGCATTCTGTATCTCCAGATGTAAGACGTACGTCAGCACTTTCAGATGAAAAGAAAATTGCTGCGCAGCGTTTAGCAAATGGTGTGGTGGGGCGTTTAAATCAATTACGCCAGTTAGGTCTTGGTTATCTAACATTAGATAGAGCCACACCGACTCTTTCAGCGGGAGAGTTACAACGTTTGCGGTTAGCAACACAATTAAGTTCTATGCTATTTGGTGTAGTTTATGTACTGGATGAACCGTCTGCTGGATTACATCCTTCAGATAGTCAGTCATTATATGATTCTCTCGATAAATTAAGAGACGCTGGAAACTCCGTATTTGTTGTAGAGCATGATTTAGAGCTCATGCGTCGTGCTCAATGGTTAGTGGATGTTGGACCAGATGCAGGAGAGCAAGGTGGTAATATTTTATATAGTGGAGTACCTCAGGGTTTAAGTGAGATTTCAGCTTCACGTACTGCAAGTTATTTATTTAATAAAATCCCAGTTACTCAAAGTTATGAACGTACACCCTCTGGTTGGCTTGAACTTAACAATATTTACCGACATAACCTGCATAATATTGATGCTCGTATACCTCTTGGTGTACTTACAGCAGTTACAGGTATTTCAGGTTCAGGTAAATCTAGTCTCGTTTCTCAAGCTTTACCCGAGTTAGTACTTTCATATTTAGGCAATGAATCTGAAACTGAAAACAATAATGAAAATAATCCTTTAAATGAAGCAATGTTGGTTACCGAGGTTACACAGGGTTCTCTGGCTGGTGATGTGGAGGCTATACAGCGTCTGGTACAGGTTGATCAAAAACCAATTGGCCGTACTCCACGTTCTAATCTGGCAACTTATACGGGTTTATTTGATCATGTTAGAAAGTTATTTGCTGGGACTCCTGAAGCTCGCCAAGCTCATTATGATGCTGGACGTTTTTCGTTTAATGTGGCTAAAGGGCGATGTGAAACTTGTGAAGGTGAAGGCTTTGTCAGTGTAGAATTATTGTTTATGCCAAGTGTATATGCCCCTTGTCCGACATGTCATGGTGCTCGATATAATGATGACACTCTGAAAATTCGCTGGAATGGACGTAATATTGCTGAAGTATTAGGAATGACCGTCAATGAAGCACGTGATTTTTTTGATGGAGAGGTCTCGATTGCTCGTTCACTACAATTATTAAAGGAAATTGGCCTTGGTTATTTACGTTTAGGGCAACCAGCGACTGAACTATCTGGTGGAGAAGCGCAACGTATTAAATTGGCGACCGAGCTGCAACGCAATCAGCGTGGAAATACACTGTATATACTTGATGAGCCAACTACAGGTTTGCATCCATCAGATGTAGATCGATTGTTAGTTCAATTGCAGCGATTAGTCGATGCGGGTAATACCGTGGTTATGATTGAGCATGATATGCGTGCCGTTGCACAAGCAGATTGGGTGATTGATGTGGGACCAGGTGCTGGAAATGCTGGTGGGAATATTGTTGTGGCAGGAACACCAAAACAAATAACAGAAAATCAAGATAGCCGTACTGCTCCATATTTAGTTAATGAGTTAGTGAGTCGTGATACTAAACATTGATATTGCGAGTGGGTAGAATAAAGCCTTAAATTAAAAGCCTGTAAAATCAATCAGATATTTTTTGTTTTAGGTGGTGTGTGAGCATGAAATCTAAAATTTTTTTCAACTAAGGGCTTTGTTGCACAAACCTATCTGTAAAGGCTTTTTCAGCGATATAATTTTCAAATGAAGAAGCCTACACACAAAATCTACCGCACAACCAATTGGCCCGCATATAACCGAGCACTCATGAGTCGCG
>NZ_VOYO01000058.1:0-4281 GCF_013420255.1 Acinetobacter sp. YH01021 | reverse complement strand
ATACCAAAGAAAACAAATAGCCAATCGAACAATGATCATATGGACTGGTATTTATATAAAATCAGGCATTTAGTTGAAAATATGTTTTGTAGATTAAAGCAATTTAGAGGAATAGCTACTCGATATGGCAAGCTCAAAAGAAATTATCAAAGTTCTGTTGCTTTAGCCTGTATATTTTTATGGCTACCTTTATAGCGTTAATTATGAACAGTAAATGTCAACAGACCCTAGTCGAAGCTCAGAATTAAGCTAAAGGCCTTTTTTCAGATGCAGAATCCTTTATCTGATCCTAGACAGTATTGTGGACATTCGATCCCTCTAAATTCTTACAATATTTTTGTTCAAAGGCTTCAGGACTTAACCAGCCATTTGCAGAATGTATTCTGATTCGATTGTAATAAATCTCGATATAGTCAAACAAGACAGCATTCGCTTCTTTTCGAGTGGCAAACACACTGCCATGGATTACATGACCTTTCAATGTATGAAAGAAGCTTTCAGTCACTGCATTGTCCCAACATGAGCAGTGTACTGCGCAAGACTGCGTGACATACTTTGAATACAGTTATTCGTCAATAATAGCGCTCTAAAAGCACGACTACAGTACTGACTGCCTTGGTCAGAATGAACCATAACTCCTGTTGAATAAGCTTTTCATGCGCCAAGGTTGGTCCGAAACCATGCAGTTGATCAGAAACAATATTGAGGCACTTGAGTCTGAGTTCTTCAGAAAGCCTGGAATTGCTGGTTTGGCCACGACCCGTATGGGCTATAATGCAGCTGGACCTTGAACTTTGTATTTCTGCAGTAAGCGTCTGACCTGACATTCTGAAATATGAAGTAGAAGTAGCTGAGCAGCCTGGGATTGAGTTATGCGTTGATCGCAGATTTCCTGCAAAACCGACAATCGTTTAAGTTCTTTATCCGACATAGACACCAACATATCAAACCGTCCGCTAAGGAAATTGCAAAAGTGCACATTCTAAAAGCGGACATTTCTATTTTGGGCTTACAATTTGTGTTAAAACCCATTCAAAATGTCTATATTCTCACCAATAAAAATGTCTAGTTTATGATGGTTTTCACCATCATGGACTGGATATGAAATATAGATGCTGATCACTATGTCTGACAAAGAAATTCAACGTCTTGCTGTTCTGCAAGACGTTCGAGATCATCGTATTACACAAGTCCGTGCTGCTGAAATCCTTAATCTTTCAACCCGTCAAATTACCCGGTTATTACAGAAGCTCAATCAAGATGGTGTTTCAAGTATGTCGCATGCCAGTCGTGGTCAACCGGGCCATCATCGCCATGACGATTTATTAAAATCAAAATTTCTTTCCATTATTTCTGAACATCTGCTGGGATTTGGACCTACCTTGGCCCATGAGAAGCTCAGCAGCATGTTTGACCTGAATATCCCGGTAGAAACGCTTCGGCGCTGGATGACTGCAAATGACCTCTGGATTCCACGATCCAAGCGCCTTAAACGTCCATATCAGCCACGTTATAACCGGGATTGCTTCGGTGAGCTAATCCAGATTGACGGCTCATATCATGACTGGTTTGAAGGACGCGCTGCTAAGTGCTGCTTGCTGGTTTATATCGATGATGCCACTGGAAAGCTGTTGCATCTGCGCTTCTGTGAGGCGGAAACGACCTTCGACTATATGCTTTCAACCCGAGCCTACATTGAACAATACGGTAAGCCTCTGGCCTTTTATAGCGATAAACATTCGGTCTTCCGAGTGAACCAGAAATCGAGCCAGGACAGCAAAATCACGCAATTTGGCCGGATTCTGAATGAGTTAAAGATTGATATTATCTTTGCCAACTCACCACAGGCCAAAGGTCGCGTAGAACGCGCGAATAGAACCCTTCAAGACCGTTTGATCAAGGAGATGCGTCTGGAAGGCATCAGTTCGATTGCTGAGGCCAATGCATGGTTGCCCTGCTTTATTGAGCAGTTCAACCAGAAGTTTGCCAAGTGTGCGCGAAATTCAAAGAACTTACATCGTCCTCTAACTGAATCTGATGCTGAGTTGGAGGATATATTCACCTGGCAGGAAACGCGTAAGGTCACCAAGAATCTGACCCTGACGTATGACAAATATATTTATCTGCTTGAACCGACAGAGCTAAATCATAAGCTTGTTGAGCAATACATTTCATTTCTGGAGTACCCGGATGGCACTGTGGCGATCATGCATGATGGCCGAAAGATCAATTACAGCCTCTTCGATAAATTAAGTCAGCTGAATCAGCGAGAGATTGTTGAGAATAAACGGTTGGGTGCTGTTCTGAATCATATCCAACAACAGCATGAAGAACTGGAAAAAAAAATAAACGTTCCCGGGCCAAGAAAAGTATGCCGAGTCGTAAAGCTCAGAAAGCTGTTATTGAACAAAGAAATTTAAATCCTGTGCTTGACTCTTGCAGTTAAAAACAGGAGATTTTAAATGGTTTATCGCATAGACACTTTAAATGGGTTCTAACATAATGGATGTTCGTATAGATTAATTGCATATTGTATTCGATCAAATACAATATAGTGAGAAGATAAGGAATCCTCATGCTTGAAATTATACGTCTTCCAGAATTTGATGAATGGTTGGATGGCATTAAAGACAATATGACTCGTATTCGCTTGAATCGTGGATTAGATAAGGTTCAACGTGGAAATTGGGGGAGACATCAAACCTCTCCAAGATGGCGTTTGGGAAATGAGAGAATTCTTCGGTTCTGGGTGGAGGATGTATTACATCCAACATGGTGACGTAGTGATTGTAATGCTTGGTGGAGGAGATAAATCAACTCAGCAACAAGACATCGATCGTGCAGTCAAACTATCGAAAACATTGGAGGATTAAAATGGTTAGAGTCGCTGATTTACCAAGTTTTGATATGGCTGAGTCACTCAAAACTGAAGAAGATATTGTGATGTATCTCAACATGGTTCTTGAAGAGAATGATCCAGCTGAATTAGCTCATGCTCTTGGTGTTATTGCTAAAGCTCGTGGCATGACTCAAATCGCTAAAGAAGCAGGAATTGGGCGTGAGGCACTCTACAAAGCCCTACGTCATGATTCAGCACCACGTTTTGATACGATTAATCGTGTAGTGAATGCTTTAGGCTTAAAACTCAAAGTACAACACGCCTAAGACTTTAAAAAATATAGTAAAAATGGGAGCTAAAGGCTCCCATTTTTAGATTCGTATAACGTGTATTATGTTAATTTTAGAAAATCTGTCTTAGTTTGTACCTTTTCAAAATTATGTAAAAAGCAAATAAAACACTTATCCAGAACAAATAATCAAAAATAAAATATAAGAAGATAAATTGATCTATTCCTATAATAATATTTAAAGGATCTAGCGCTATAATCCCACCTGGAGATATTTCACCATCTACTAAAAACTGTAAGGGAAATCCTCCTCCAATGACTTTAACTTTTTCAAGCTTGTCTACAACTATACGATCCACTAATGTATATTTCTGATAAAACAAAGATAAATAAGTAAAAATAAAAGATAAGCAATTGAAGTATAAAAATTTTTTCATAATTTTCTCTCATATGTCTACTAATTTTAACAATTTTTAATCAGAGCTTTTTGGAATAATTTGCTTTAATTTCTCTATTATTTTCTCAAAAAATTCCTTTAATATGAAAAGATTAGAATTTATTTTATTAATTTTCCTTGCAGCCTGTAGTCCAGTTACAGAAAAAATAGAATCAAATATAGTTGTTCCACGTATTCACTATACAGGGGGAGCAGATAATGCAAGTTATAGTGAGGCTAAGCTTATTAAGGAAGGTAAATGCTTATATCTAGAACATGCTGATGGCTCTAAAGTTCTGCCAATTTTTGCTACGAAAACTATAGATTGGAATATAGAAACTAAGAGCTTAAAAGTAGATTCAGACACTTATTTTTTAGGTGATAAAGTAGCATATGGAGGAGGCGGCTCCTATCCTCTAGAAAAAAATAATTATTCTTGGATAACTGAAGTAGATCATGGCTGTGATACCTCACAAGTTATAGTTATTAATAAACTCATAAGACCGATTGAAGAACTACCAAAATGAAGAATAGCCTATTTTACTGTCTTACATTAGTTCTACTTATAGGATGCCAGCCATTTGAAAAAAATGGATATATTTTTATTAAAAATCAGACTGATTATCCAATTACAGACCTTAAAGTAACTTATATTAGTGCTCAAAAAACTTATAGCTTAGGTACTCTTTATCCTTATTCAGAATATAAATACGCCAT
>NZ_VOYO01000057.1:0-4304 GCF_013420255.1 Acinetobacter sp. YH01021 | reverse complement strand
CAGCAGGGGTGTCATCGGGTCGTCATCCACCGCATCCGAGGCCAGATAGCTGTTTTCGACATCCCGTTCCAGCAGGCCTTGCCGTTCCAGATAGCGACCCACCCGGTGGGCGATGGTGTGCGTCAGCTGGGTGAGCTCTGGGCTGGTCGGCGCCTTGACCCAGCGGAAACGCGCTGAGCCGTGGGATTGCTCGACATACACACCGTCGAGAAACAGCATGTGGAAGTGAACATTCAGATTGAGCGCCGATCCAAAACGCTGGATCAGGGTGACCGCGCCCGTCTTGGCCACTTGGTGGGTATGGCCCGCTTTCTTGACCAGGTGCGTGGCAATGACGCGGTAAACGATGCCCAGCACCCACCCCATGATCTCGGGCCGGCTGGCAAACAGGAAACGCAGCTGAAACGGGAAGCTCAACACCCACTGACGCATGGGTTGTTCAGGCAGTACTTCATCAACCAGCAAGGCGGCACTTTCGGCCATCCGCCGCGCCCCACAGCTCGGGCAGAAACCGCGACGCTTACAGCTGAAAGCGACCAGGTGCTCGGCGTGGCAAGACTCGCAGCGAACCCGTAGAAAGCCATGCTCCAGCCGCCCGCATTGGAGAAATTCTTCAAATTCCCGTTGCACATAGCCCGGCAATTCCTTTCCCTGCTCTGCCATAAGCGCAGCGAATGCCGGGTAATACTCGTCAACGATCTGATAGAGAAGGGTTTGCTCGGGTCGGTGGCTCTGGTAACGACCAGTATCCCGATCCCGGCTGGCCGTCCTGGCCGCCACATGAGGCATGTTCCGCGTCCTTGCAATACTGTGTTTACATACAGTCTATCGCTTAGCGGAAAGTTCTTTTACCCTCAGCCGAAATGCCTGCCGTTGCTAGACATTGCCAGCCAGTGCCCGTCACTCCCACTCGATTGTAAACAAGCACACAAAACCCTTTAGTGACAACAATTTGCAAGAACTATCAGGCTCAGTGCCATGAAAAATACCATGACCAGATCATGAGGTTGAACACGGCTTGCGCCGGCAGCGTTCACGCTCCTGGTCGGCGATCTCGCCCGGCTGCAATGCTAGCTCAGCATCGGTCATGCGCTCCAGCACGTCGCGTAGGCGGATGGTGCAAGGAATGGGCGGCAGCTCGAACTCATAGCCGCCGGCGATCATTTCGGCCGCAATCTCCTCGGTGATGAAAAACGGCTCGTCGTCTTGGTTCGGCTTCTTCATGCCCTTTCCTCCTGGCGCTCATCCTGGCCGACAGCGGCCAGGGCATCGGCTTCCGTCAATGCGTCCTCCACGAACGCGCCGTGCTGCTTCGCTTCGGCCTGGCTGACCTCGGCCCATATCCGTTTCACCTGGGCCGCACTGTACCCGGCCAGCTCGGCGGTCTTGTTGATGCTGTAGCCGGACTTGCGCAGCGCGACAACTTGGGCGCGGCGCTTCGGATCAGCACGGCGGCCCTTGTACCGCCCGGCCTGGCGGGCCAACTCAATGCCTTGGCGCTGGCGTTCGCGCCTGTCCTCGTAGTCGTCGCGGGCCATCTGCAAGGCCAGGCGAAAAAGCATGATCTGCACGGCTTCCAGCACGATCTTGGCGACGCCCTGGGCCTCGGCCGCCAGGTCGGATAGATCGACCACGCCAGGGACGGCCAGGCGTGCGCCTTTGGCCTGTATCGAGGCCACCAGGCGCTCGGCCTCGGGCAAAGGTAGGCGGCTGATGCGGTCGATCTTCTCGGCAATGACCACCTCGCCGGGCTGTAGGTCGCCGATCATGCGCAGCAGCTCAGGCCGGTCGGCGCGTGCGCCGGATGCCTTCTCACGGTAGATGCCGGCGACGTAGTAGCCGGCGGCCTTCGCGGCCGTAGTGATCGCCTCTTGGCGTTCCAAGTCCTGCGCGTCGGTGCTGACGCGCAGATAGACCCGCGCCACCATCGGCGCGGCTACTGGCTTCGTCCTGCGCATACTTGCGGGCTCCTTTGGGCATACTCAAATGCACCCATCTTAAACTGGCAGCTAATGTACAAAAGTTGATAGAAGCACACAAGTTCAATTTTGCACTTCTGCCCCACTATTGCAAAACTGCTTGTTAGTAGCCGTTTTTTCTTACTGTTTATAGATTCAATAATTTTTGAAACGAAAAATTGGGACTAAACATTTCGGTTTCGTTTTCTGTCGATTCGTCCTGCGTATCTTTTGCATAAACAAACATTTGTTGTTCGTAGTTTTCGATGGCATTTTCAATACTTGTAAATTCTCCGTTTGTAAGGTTTTCAGACAATATCAAAGCATCCAATAATCCCGTATTTACACCCTGTCCTGCAAAAGGCGACATCAAATGAGCAGCATCGCCAATCATTGTTATGGGTAATGGACGGTTACTTTTCCAATCATTGTTCAAAGGAAATTTCCTTGTGGGCAAGCATTGAAATGTTGATACCGAACGTATTAATTGTTTGTAAACTTCACTCCATTTGGAAAATCTTTTCAATAAAAAATCGGCAACGCTGTTTCTGTCCTGAAAATCTAAGGGAATTTTATTTTTCCATTCATCGGGCGTTTTAAAACTAATTCCTAAATACAATGCACCATTATTATTGGGATTGGCAAACAATAAAATGCCCTGATGTCCCGCCATTAATCGGTTGCCGTTGCATAGCTGAAAAAATCCGGGACAGTTTATTTCCGGTTGAAGAATATCAGCTTGGATGTTGAAAGTACCGGTTTCTTCAACTTGCGTGTCGGTAACAAAGCTCCTTATTTTCGACATTCCACCATTGGCAAGAATAACCAAATCTGCTGTTTCACTCGGTTTATTCTCAAAAGTTAGTGTCCACTTCTTCTTACCAGGTTCAAGCATAACAAGTTTTCTATCCCAAATAACCGTGTCGTTTTCTAAACTATTCAACAAGATAGCCCTTAAGTCATTTCTGTTTATTTCAGGATTGTCAAATCGATTTTCGGGCTTTACATTTTTTGTGGATAAAATATTGCCTTTTTCATCAGCAATATTTACACCCATTGGTAAGGCTAAGTCATAATAAGTTTGTAACAATCCCGCTTTTTTCATTGCTTCCTGACCTGAACCTTTGTGTAGGTCAAGGGTTCCACCAAAAATTCTTGCCTCTCGGTCGTTGTCTCTTTCGTAAACTGAAACGTCTATGCCGTTTTGCTGTAATAATTTTGCCATAGTCAGTCCAACGGGTCCACCACCAATTATTGCAACGTTCTTATCACTAAGTAAATTCATTTGTTTGTCCGTATCTATTCGCATTGTCATTCAAAAATGGCACATAACAAGTGGCTATACGCCAAATGGCGTATATATCCACTATATCTTATTTTGCTAAACCTTTCATTATCAGTGACAAATCCGTTTTCAACCGTTTACCGTTCGTTTCTACTCTCTCAAAAGGATTTATATTCATAGTGCTTTTTGTTAAGTTTTGCTCAAATATACAAATCCTTTCTATATATCTAACAAATCCATCGGACTTT
This sequence comes from Acinetobacter sp. YH01021, assembly GCF_013420255.1. GTDB lineage: Bacteria > Pseudomonadota > Gammaproteobacteria > Pseudomonadales > Moraxellaceae > Acinetobacter. The sequence continues at coordinate 813 of NZ_VOYO01000057.1, read as the reverse complement.
TTAATTGTTCCATTCCCTTGGTGGTAATATGTGTATAAACCTCAGTTGTTTTACTGCTTGAATGACCTAACAACGATTGAATATAACGTAAACTCGTACCATTCTCAAGCAAATGCGTTGCAAAGCTATGTCGTAAGGTATGTACAGTAACTTCCTTTTGAATCTTTGCTTTTAAAACAGCTGCTTTAAAAATGTTTTGAATACTTCGGCTTGAGTATGCGCCACCTTTTTGACCTTCAAATAAATAATCTTTTGGTTTATATTCCATAAAGTATGTTCTTAAAATAATTAATGTTTTCTCAGATAAAATGGTATAACGATCTCTTTTTCCTTTTGACTGTTCTATACGAATTTGCATGCGCTTGGAGTCAATGTCTTTTATTTTCAGGTTTATACATTCAGAAATGCGCAAACCTGCCGAATAAATAGTCATCAGAATAGCCTTGTGTTTCACGTTTTCAATAGCGCGTAGTACCCGAATGGTTTCTTCTTCACTCATCACAACAGGAAGTGTTTTTTCTTTTTTTGGTCTTTCGATGAAATATGTTTTCCGTTGTCCACCCAAAACACGTTCGTAATAAAACTTAATCGCATTGATTGCCTGGTTTTGATAAGATATTGAAACTTTTCGCTCCATAACCAAATGTCGGAGAAATGATTGTATATGTCCTTCATTCAATCGATCGACGTATAGGAAGAATAAACGCCCTTTTCACCCAAGTCCAACAGCTTTGGACCGCAGTTGACTCTTTCGACACCCCTGCGATGCAACCCAATCCGGCTGACGGGGAGCCAGCAACGCTGAAAATTTAC
>NZ_VOYO01000056.1:0-4587 GCF_013420255.1 Acinetobacter sp. YH01021 | reverse complement strand
GTAAATTTTCAGCGTTGCTGGCTCCCCGTCAGCCGGATTGGGTTGCATCGCAGGGGTGTCGAAAGAGTCAACTGCGGTCCAAAGCTGTTGGACTTGGGTGAAAAGGGCGTTTATTCTTCCTATACGTAAATTGTATTTGTTTTAGAAAAAGTTTTTGATCATTTGCTTCTTGCTGTGTAAAAGGTTTGTATGCTTGAATTTCTTCAATGATTTCTTTCATTTTTTATTGTCACTTTCCTGTCGTCATCTACTTATCAGCTAAATACCCTTCAGGCATTGGAATCAATTTTTCTGATTCCCGACTGAGGCTCTCCTCTGCTTTCCACCCGGCGATTTTATTTTCCGTTGCTTCGATCACCCCATCAAAAAGAGAATCACTTAATATTAGACGTAGTGGTGGTTCAGGCAATGCCGCAAGTTTTAAGATTGTCTTTGCTGCTAATATAGGGTCACTATCTGTCGCCTGACCCTCCTGTTCTTTTGCGAAGGCATCCATTTGTTGATGCAGTTCTTGATAATCCGGCAAGCGTTTACTATTATGCAGTTTCTTGTAAAGATCTGTCCAATAACCTCCTGGTTCAACAATAGTCACATGAACACCAAAAGGAGCCAGTTCCTGTGCTAAAGCTTCCGTCAATCCTTCTACCGCAAATTTACTAGCACTGTATAGACCTGAAGTCATCCAAGACATGATGCCCCCGATACTACTCATTTGGATAAAACGACCTGATTTGTCTCGCAAAAAAGGAGAAACCGCTTGAGCCGTCCAAAGAGAACCGAAAAAGTTTACATTCATTATCTGACGCGCCTCTTCTTCTGTTGTCTCCTCAATCATTCCTCCAAGCATCATTCCCGCATTACTCAAAGCAATATCGATGCCATTAAATTTTTCTGCTCCCTTAGCAGCAGCGGCTACTACCATGTCTCGTTCTTCAATATCGCCTAAACAGATCAGCAAAGAAGATCCATATTCTGTTTTTAACCTGCTGAGTTTTCCTTCTGTTCTAGAAAAAGAAATGACTTGGTCGCCATTTTCTAATACTAATTTTACTGTCTCAAAACCAATTCCTTTACTTCCACCAGTAATAAACCACGTTCTAGTCATCTGTCCACGCTCCTTTTTTCCTAATTACTCTCAATATGATTATAACAAATTAAAAGGCCAACAACAACTATAGTATCTAATATGCTGATTGTCAGTTATAAAATACTAAGAGTCATTTTATTCAAAAAAAGTTGTGGCAAAAAACTTGCCACAACTTTTTTATTTTGCACGAATCGGGAGCCATATTTGGAACTGTGCATTCTGAGGATTAGCATCTAAATATAATTCGATATCTGGCAATTCAGCATATTCAAAACCTGAAGTTGGTAACCATTCAGTAAAAATCTGCTGTTGCAATTCTTGAATTGCTCCTGGTATAGGACCCGTTCCTGAGAATACCGCCATCCAGCTTTGCGTGATAAAAGCCAGCAATAAAAACCCGCACATATCAGCGCCCATTCCAAGCAGCAACACACCGCGGTCACCCAGTCGCTTTGAAAGAGTGCCGGTTAAAACAGCTTGTACGAATGTATGTGCTGCACCAAAAACGGCCAGCGACACACCTGCTGTGCCAATATCCCAATTCAAGCGCTGTTCGCCATAAATCACCCACAAAGCGGCGGGCGCCTGCCCAATCAGCTGCATAAGAAAAAACAACGCAAAAAAGCTGGCAAGTCCCTGAACTGCAAAATTGAAGCGAAAGCCTTCAAACAAATTGATTTTGGCTGGCTGTCCTTCAGGCGGTTGTGACGGCGTTTTGGGCAACAAGAAAGCCACCAAACAAAAGGCAATTGCATTGAGAAGAGCCCCTGCCACAAAGGGCGCATGCACAGATATATCACTAAGAACACCGCCAATAGCAGGCCCTGCAATCATACCTGCACCAAAACACGCCCCCATAAAACCAAACCAACGCGCACGTTCTTCCTGTTTAGTTGTATCAGCGATAATTGATGCCGCGATTGCACCAGTTGCTCCGGTAACACCTGAGATAATCCGGCCGATATAAAGCACCCATAAAACAGGCGCTGCCGCCATTATGCTATAATCAATCGTGGCACCTAAAAATGAAACCAGCAAAATAATCCGCCGTCCATAGCGGTCAGATAACCGCCCTAAAACGGGCGCGCAAAAGACCTGCATAAACGCATAAAGCGATAAAAAAACACCATAGTGAAATGCTGTTTGCTCTGCCGGTACAAATTCATTTAATAAAGCCGGAACCACCGGCATGATTAATCCCAAACCAATCGCATCAAGCGCGACAACAATGAGTGCGGTTATAAGTGATTTTGACATAGATGTGACTTTTATTTATCATTGATAAGTTGGCGATAAAAAACTTTGTACCTGGCATAAAGCTCGGTGGTGTCAGCGCGTGACCGTACCGGCTTCTTTTGATACTGCCGCCTGGGCGGCTTCTCCTGCTGATCCGGTGACGCCTCAAAGGCTCCCAGCCGCTTTTCCAGGGCAGGCTTGGACAGATCGCGGGACAGGGTGCTGGGCTTGACCATCGTGCCGTCATCGGCCCGGATCACCAACCCGTTACCCCTTGGCGTAATCTCCAGGCCGTTATCACGCATGACCTGGTGCAGCTCCGTCCAGGACTGCGCGGCTTTAATGTCGTCCAGGCATTCGCGCTTGATCCAGCCCACCAGACTTTCCACGCCGGCATGGCGCTCCATGTCGGCGGCCCTCGATGCCGCCCCGCGCTGCTGCGGCCGGTGATTGTCTGCCTCCAGGCCATAGTCCCGTTCCAGCGTCTCGCACAAGTCGGCCAGCGCCAGGTGCGGATAGTACGGTTCGTGCATCGTGTGCCTGGTCGGGTGAATCTTGTTGATGGCAATGTGGATGTGCAGGTTGTCGGTGTCGTTATGCACGGCGCTGATACGCTGATGCTCACCAAACCCTAGCCCTTGGCAAATCCGTTCCTCTATCGCCTTCAAGGTGTCGGCATCGGGATTCTCGCCGGCGCGAAAACTGACAATCAGGTGATAGGTCTTATCGCCCTTGGCCCTGGTGTTCATGTGCTGGGTGGCCAGCACTTCGGTGATGGCATCGCGCACTGAATGCGCCTCGCAATTCGTGACCTGAACATGGCCCAGCCGGTGGTCTTTGCTCTGTGCGTCGGTGATGTATTTAGCCAGGTCGGCAAAGTCTGATTTGCCCAGGGAACGCATGGCAACATGCTTGGCAATCATGATGCTGCCCTGGGTCGCACAATAGATTCCATCAATCGGCTCATTTCGTCCTGGTTGGCCTCAATCCGGGCCAGCAGGCCCAAGACAGTTTCAGCGCTGAACCGGGCCGTTCGGGCATCGTCGGTCAGCCACAATTTCAGCAGACCACCGAGGCGGCCCAGGTCGCCATTGACCCGCACCAGCTCGCGCACGTTCTCGTAATCGGTCACGCCCTGGACGGCGTAACCCTGCCCCACGGCCAGCAAAAAAGCAGACGTACTCAAGCCAGCCGCTTGTGCGTTGGCCTCAATGGCGGCCCGCTCTTCCGGCAGGCAATACACCTTGATCGGCGTGCTGCTTTTTCTCGTTACCTTCTGCTCTGTCGCCTCCATCTTTGGCGTCCTCCTGGTTCTCTTATTCCGGCGTCCGCCGATGGCCCCGCAGGGCAGGATTCCCGTTGAGCGCCGCAGGTGCGAATAAGGGGAAGTGAAGAGGAACACCATGCTTGCATGGTGGGCCTACTTCACACATCCTGCCCGCTTCACCACCACTTTAACATCACTACCATTTACCGGCTATAACCCGTTTTATCGACAAACACAAGCCGATTCCACGCATAAGGCGTGCAATCTGGCTTTAGTCGCCTTACAATCGCTTTAATAGCGATAGAATCGGCATTAAATCGCGGATAAATCGACATATAAAAGGCGGTAGAATCGGCATGACTAAACGGCTTACAGAGCGCATTGCAGCGCAAATGCAGACCCAAAAGCCCACCCGTTCAGGACAGAATCGGGCGGCTTTCCTGGCCCAGCGCGACGACATAAAAGAGGCTTTGACCGATGGCTGGCCGGTAAAAGCCATCTGGAAAACGCTGCACGATGAAGGGAAAATCAGCTTCGGATATGATGCTTTTATCAGCTATGTGAACAGTCTGATTCGGTCGCCAGGCGAGCCTGAAAAGGCCACCGCAAGACCGCCGGCATCCTCCCAACCGGCCCCCAAGAAAGCCACCCCAGCGACACCCAAACCAGTACCATCAGCCAGCCATAAGCCGGGGGAGATTCCCAGCTTCAACTTCAACCCCAGCCCGAACAAAGCGGACTTGATTTGACGCCCCAAGGGGCGGATTGGACGCCAAGAGGGAAGGCATAGCCCGCCCCTCAAGTGTCAATGAACCCCTGGAAATCGACCCCGAAAACAGCCCCCTTCATAGAGGCGGCCTATTAACATTTGAGTGGGAGTGACGGGCACTGGCTGGCAATGTCTAGCAACGGCAGGCATTTCGGCTGAGGGTAAAAGAACTTTCCGCTAAGCGATAGACTGTATGTAAACACAGTATTGCAAGGACGCGGAACATGC
>NZ_VOYO01000055.1:0-4815 GCF_013420255.1 Acinetobacter sp. YH01021 | reverse complement strand
AATCATTTGAATGATTTCTTCTTGGTCTACGTGCCATAAAATACTCCATATATTGATGTTTATAACATCATTTGAGGAGCAGAATATCACTTATAGGAGTTGTTCAAATTTACGGATCCATCTCTATATCACTCTACTATACCTATCGAGATATCACTCTACCTCTCGCTGCTTGACCGAGGTGGGGGACCGTCGCCGTTGGTGGCTTTTTGGCCAAGCGTTTATCCGCGTCGTCTCGCCGCCCGCTCCGCCTCCGCGCGAATAGCAAGCAGCGAAGGACCAAGAAGCTCACGCGCATGAGCGACCGTTTCGGCGGATGCCGTGTTTAGCGAGCCGCTGTCAAAAGGAGGCTTGGGATCGTATTCCATGATCAATTGCTGCAGGCGCGCGCGCTGCTCGCCACGTAGCTCTGCTGCGAGTTCAAGCCCAAAGTCGAGTCCTGCGGTAATCCCGCCGCCCGTAATTCGGTTTCGATCCTTGACGACGCGATCACTAACGGGCGTCGCCCCGAACACTGGAAGCATGTCGAGCGTGCCCCAGTATGACGCCGCCTTGTAACCTTTGAGGAGACCGGCAGCTCCGAGAAGGACGGAGCCGGTGCAAACGCTGGTGATGTATCGCGCACGTGATCCGCGATGAGACACGAAATCGAGAAGCCGATCATTCTGGAGCGCGGTCAATGTACCCTTCGGCCCGCCGGGAACAAAGAAGACATCCAGTTCGTCAGGACACTGTTCAAAAGTCATCGTCGGGACGATTGCCAGGTCGCTGTCCGACATCACCGGGCTTTGGCTCTCGGCGATCAGATGAACGACTGAATTCGGAAGTTTCGACATCACCAGCTGGGGCGCAACAAGGTCCAAGGCGGTCATATTCGGGAAGAGCAGAAGCCCACAGGTCAAGGGCTTTTCGGAGTCGCGGGCGACCAGCTGCGATTGATCCTTCGCCGCGGTTTGCGCGGCCGAATCGTTGGTTAGTAGTGCACTGGTTGTAGCAAACGTTAGCGCAGAAAAGACTTCGCGGCGGGTGAAGTTCAGGTCTCGATTCATAGGTGCCTCCGGTTTCGCCGGCAGCTTAGCGACCCTGGAGTCGTGTCGAATGACAAACCGGCATCAGTTTCGGCCAAGAGATCGTAGAGCTGTTTCGAATTCGGCCCGACAATTTGAGGTTTGCTGCTAACCTGCCGCCAGCGACTTTCTCCCATGGACGAAGAACCGACCGGCGGTGCCTCTGCCGATCAGTTCGTCACACGCATTCGACATTTCCTACGTCAGTTGTAGGGCGACCAGCACTGTTCGCGCGGACCGTCGTACGGCTGATAGGTGTTATCGTACGCACGATATGACCGATAGTGATCGAAGCACCACTCGATATGGGCGGCGGTCAGACGGCGCGCCGGTGGCACGGGATGGGCCAGCGTTCGGCCGACGATCACGCCGGCAGCGAAGGCTGCGGGCGGAAACCAGTATCCTCGATAGAAGCGGTAGCCAGGACGCGCGACGACAACACCGCGATATCCATTATAGTAGTGGACGCCGCGGACCACGTAGAAGCCGTGCCGGTGGGCGACTTCTTGCACGGGGCCCTCACTATCGATCGTTACCGACGATCGAACGAGAGGATTCGCCGATGCAGGAGCGGCATAGGAAAAAGGAGGAGCGCTGCGGCGCCCATGGAGGCAATAGTCTTTCTCATCGCGTTGTGTGTCCTGTTCTTTGAAAGCCTAGGTGACGATTAGCGTTGACGAAGCGACCTGAGTTCGGAGAGCGAAAGTGAACGGTCGCCGTTTGCATCGGCGCGCTGAAGCCGATCGGGAATGAATTGAGCGAATTCCGCTCTCGTAATTCGGCCGTCGCCGTTCGCATCCATCCGGCGAGCCTGCGTTTCCAGACCTTCCGCCGTTGCCATCTGGAGCCTACCGCCCTCGCTCACGCGCTTAAGGGCGGCCTGCGCCTCACCATTGTCGAGAACGCCATTTCGATTTGCGTCCAGCCGGTCGAACAAGGACGCACGCGCCGCCTGTATCTCGGTAAACTGAAGCGCTCGATCACCGTTTTGGTCCATTTGGCGGAAAGCCTGCCGGGCTCTTTGCCCGTCCGCCGCGCAAGCGCTGCTAGTCGCGAGGACAACCATCACGCAGGCCAGCAATTTCAACTTCATTATTCTCTCCCCTTCCTCGGGTGGGATTGGCATCAACGCGAGCTTCTACGCATGGGAACGGCAGCTCCTACGCGCCGCCGGGCATTTTTCTTTGCAAGGGGCGTCCGTCGACGGCCACCGCCAAGATGTCAGGAATCCTTGATTGAGCGCGTAGGAGATGAGCCAGCGGTTCGTATTGGTTCACGTAGCTGCCCATCGGCAGACGAAAACCAAAGAACCGAAGGAAGACACTCGATGAAAAAGGCTTCATACGCGCTGGTCTCAGCGCTGGTCGCCGCTCTCTCCCTGCCGGGGATCTCGGCTCACGCGCAAACGGTATCGCCGATTCTTCAGCGGCTCGATGCGAATAACGACGGCGCTGTCTCGCGCGACGAGATAGTCGCCGCGCGGGCGAAACTCTTCGCTCGCCTCGACGTGAATAGCGACGGAGTTATCGATGAAGACGAAACTGAAATGCTCCGCGATGCGATCATGGATCGCGCGACGGCCATGCAGGCGCGTCTCGGAAATCAGATGCGGCAGCTCGACACGAGCGGCGACGGAAAGGTGTCGAGGGACGAATTTCGTGCTCGCACGCTCTTCTTCGACCTTGCCGACCGGGATGGCGACGGGAAGCTGTCGGCCGCCGAGTTTCTCGTCATCCGCGGCATCATGTTCGACCGCTGAGGTTGACCGCAGCTCTGAGCAAGAATTGAATCAGTACTGAGGAGTTCAAGATGTTTATTTCCTGGAAGAGAACCTTCGCCGCGCTTGGTGTTGCCATGTTGCTTGGCGCGGCCCCGGCCATGTCGGCTGAATGGACGCGCGATACGCGGAATGGCGGCCAGATCACCCGTAGCGTGACGAGAGACGGCAACATCTATTCCGGCCAGACGACACGTGTCGGGCCGAATGGTGCGACCTACACGTCAAATTCGACCTGCCGCAACGGGTTCGTCGACCGGTGCCGGCGCAGCTATTCTGCAACCGGCCCGAACGGGCGGACCTACTCCGGGAACACCGTGACGGCGCGAGCCCCCATGGCGTGCGGTCCATCGGTGTTCACACCGGCCCGCGCGGAAATGTCGGCATCGGCTTTCGCCGCCACTGGAGGTAAGCCCGCGTGAGCCAAGCGCGTGCCCCGGAAATCGCAAGACTGCCGGAGCGCCTCGACGACGAGGTGCTGCTCGCCCGCGTGGCTGCGGGCGAGCAGCTTGCCCTTCGGCAGCTGATAGACAGGCACGGACGCGGTCTACGCCTCTTCGCCGGGCGCTATCTTGGTGGTTCCGATGAAGCCGAGGATGTCGTGCAGGACGTCTTCATTGCGGTCTGGAAGAACGCGAAGCGCTTCGATCGTTCGAAAGGACGCGCGACGACGTGGATCTATCGGATCGCTGCAAATCGATGCATCGACGTGAGGCGCTGGCGCAAATTCCGCATGTTCATCGGCTTCGAAGAGGCGCACGAAGGATTTCCTTCGGAAGACCCCGATGTCGACTCGTGGATGGGCGCTCGGCAGGAGTTGGCCATCGTTCGCGCCGGCCTCGAAAAACTGCCGGAACGACAGCGAATGGCGCTGCTCCTTCGAGCAGTCGCCGACCTCGACGTTCCCGCGATTGCCGAAGTGATGGATGCAAGCGCCGGATCAGTAGAGCAACTGCTTGTCCGAGCGAGGCGAACGTTACGCGCCCAGCTTTCGGAGGTCGGGAAGGCTGAACCACAAAATGGAAGGAAAACAAGATGAACAGGGGCGAATTTGAAGGTTTGAAAGTTCGATTTGGAGCCGATGTCGCATCATGGCCGGCACCGTTTCGCCGCGAGGCGTTGCTGTTTCTAGCGACTGATCGACGCGATACGATCAGCGAGGAAGAGCAACTCGACCGTCTCGTGCTTGAAGCAACGATCGAGCCGACTGACGAGCGTGCGCTTGCGCGCAATGTGTTGGCCAAAATCGCGCTGCCGAAGCGCCGACCCTTCAGCCTGCCGATCGGTCTCGGATCGTGGTCGATGCCGGCGACAGCCGCGAGCATGGCACTTGTTCTTACAGTGTCAGCGGTCGGTGGCTACGTGGCCGCCGGTGTGGAAACGCAGATATCGGACAATGCTCTCTTGGCGTTTGCTGTCGGTGTTCCGCCTTCTGAGCTTGCGGAGACCATTACTGTCACACGAAGCAACGGAGGCCGCCTGTGAAACGATTTTCATGGCTGCGAGCGCTTCTGTTCGCCGTCTTCGCAGCATCGCTGGTCGGAAACTTCTTCTCGCTCGGGTACGTAGTGAAAAGCCAGCGTGACGCACCGGCGATGGGCACTGTTGCAAATAGGCTGACATGATAAGCTAAATATCTTATTTATTTCGAGATACAGCAGATGAATCCCTTCCATGGTCGGCACTTTCAAGGTGAAATCATTCTTTGGGCTGTTCGTTGGTATTGTAAATATGGCATCAGCTATCGTGAACTTCAAGAAATGCTCGCTGAACGGGGTGTGAATGTTGACCACACCACAATTTATCGTTGGGTTCAGCGTTATGCTCCAGAAATGGAAAAACGCTTACGCTGGTATTGGCGTAATCCTACAGATTTACATTCATGGCATATGGATGAGACTTATATCAAAGTGAAGGGGCGATGGACTTACCTGTATCGTGCAGTTGATCAACGTGGTCATACGATTGACT
>NZ_VOYO01000054.1:0-5080 GCF_013420255.1 Acinetobacter sp. YH01021 | reverse complement strand
TTGAATTTGCTGCCAGATATCATCGGTGAGAAGAGTACGTGCCATTGAAAAAATATAGAAATCAAAATAACTCAAAGGAGGATTTTAAGTATTTAAAACCAATTTTTCAAATGAGGACACGCCCTAGTAATTTAATTGGCAAAAATAATCAAATCTTGTAGGTAAAAGCTTACAAGGATTCAGGAAATTGACGCATAGAGCTTTTGCTCGGTTTTTGAGAAGATTGGTTCTACAAAATAACTCAACACGGAAAGTTGAGCATAATCGCATAATGATAATAATAATGTCGGTAGACAGCGAACTTACAGTGAAGTAAGTGAAAGAGGAAACTTACAGCCGCTAAGCCTTGTAGTTTTGGGAGAGACTACAAGGCTTTTTTATATTCTGATTTTTTATAGGAAGCTTGCTGGATTTTTATCCTAATTTCTTAGCAAAAATTTTCAGCCCTAGCCAGTAAACTTAAGTAAATAGCGTTAAATAAAACGAGAGCTATGTAACATTATGCAAATTTTCACCCTGTGATGTACGAAATGGCTTACAGCAAAATGAGGCAAATACCTCTAGTTGTCTGGTGGGAATATGGCAAAATCTACCACACAAGGAAGATGATTTTTCAACAGGATGTTTGAAAATAATAATAAGCGTAAAACGCCATAATAATACAATAAATAATAATGATAAGAGAAAGAACTACAGCGCCAAAAAGCCCGAGTTTACTCGGGCTTTTTTTTATCCATTTTCTATGGGGAGTAGCTGAAGATTCAAGCGAGCTAAAGGGTTTGCGGGCTTTTCAAAGGAGTTTCTATATTTAATTTATTCTGGATTTATTTCATTAAAATAATGCAAAACCTGAATCTTTAAGGAACAAGAGTCATCGGATCTGAGCTGTATCAATGAGCAACCAAAACCATGCAAAAATCTGGATCTATTTTTGCAATTTGATGCGTTTTCCCTTAAAATATGCAACTTGCTGTAGTGATGCACGGCAGTCAAGGTTTTGAATTCTCATCACTTTGATTTTTATCAAAATATACAAGCATCTCGGAGAAATCGAATGGCTTTAACTAACGCAGATCGCGCAGAGATCATGGCTAAATTCGCTCGCGCTGAAAACGACACTGGTTCACCAGAAGTTCAAGTAGCTCTTTTAACTGCTCAAATCAATGACTTACAAGGTCACTTCAAAGAGCACAAACACGACCACCATAGCCGTCGCGGTCTAATCCGTATGGTTAACCAACGTCGTAAACTACTTGACTACCTTAACGGTAAAGACCACGGTCGTTATGTAGCATTGATCGGTGCTTTAGGTTTACGTCGTTAATTCGATTTAAACTTTATTTTCGGGTGTATTGCATGCTTTGTGCTGTATTACTGAAAACTAAAGTCGGCTTAGCTTTGCGCTGAGCCAGTGGAAGGGGCGAATGTTTCGCTCCTTCTTTGTGTTTAAAAATAGTATTTAATCTGGTGAGGTCGGCTTCTAAGCTTTGTCATTTACTCGTCCATATGGTCATGAATGCCAAACCTTAGGGGTCTCCACTAGAATAATTGTTCACAAGAACTAGGAAAAAATAAAACATGTCAATGTTTAATATTATTCGTAAAGAATTCCAATTCGGTCAGCACAACGTTATCCTGGAAACAGGTCGTGTTGCCCGTCAGGCAAATACTGTTGTGATCACCATGGGCGGCGTACAAGTACTTGTTGCTGTTGTGGCACAGCCTAAAGCAAAAGCAGGTCAAGACTTCTTCCCATTGACTGTAAACTATCAAGAAAAGCAATATGCTGCTGGTCGTATCCCGGGTGGTTATGGCAAGCGTGAAGGCCGTCAGTCTGAAGCTGAAACTTTGATTTCACGTCTGATTGACCGTCCAATTCGTCCGTTGTTCCCAGAAGGTTACTTTAACGAAATTCAAGTTACAGCTACTGTTATTTCTTCTGACAAAACCATGGATGCTGACATTGCTGCAATGTTAGGTACTTCAGCTGCATTGTCTATCGCTGGTACACCTTTCCGTGGTCCGATTGGTGGCGCGCGCGTTGGTTTAATCAACGGTGAATACATCCTGAACCCAAACCTTGAACAACTTAAAGAGTCTGATCTTGATCTTGTTGTTGCGGGTACGGAAACTGCAGTATTGATGGTTGAATCTGAAGCGAAAGAGCTTTCAGAAGACCAAATGCTGGGCGCTGTATTGTTCGGTCATGACGAAATGCAAATTGCGATCCAGGCGATCAAAGAATTTGCTGCAGCTGCAGGCGCGGTTGAGTCAACTTGGGTTGCTCCAGTTAAAAACGAAGAACTTCTTGGTAAATTGAAAGAAGCATTCGAAGCGAAAATCTCTGAAGCTTACACGATTGCAGTGAAACAAGACCGTTATGCGGCACTTGACGCGCTTTATGCAGAAGCAGTGGCACAGTTCGTTCCTGAAAATGACGAAACTGGCATTGCAGAAGAAGTAAATGAGCTGTTCGAAGACCTTAAATACCGTACCGTACGTGACAACATCCTGTCTGGTAAGCCACGTATCGATGGTCGTGATACCAAAACTGTTCGTGCAATCGACGTACAAGTAGGCGTATTGGATCGTGCTCACGGTTCTGCATTGTTCACACGTGGTGAAACTCAGGCCTTGGTCACAACGACTTTGGGTAATACACGTGATGCGTTGATGGTGGATACCCTTGCAGGTACCAAAACTGACAACTTCATGTTGCATTACAACTTCCCTGCATACTCTGTAGGTGAAACGGGTCGTGAATCTGGTCCTAAACGTCGTGAAATCGGTCATGGTCGTCTGGCACGTCGTGGTGTTCAGGCTGTACTTCCTGCGGCTGACCGCTTCCCGTACGTGATCCGTATCGTATCTGACATCACTGAATCTAACGGTTCGTCTTCAATGGCGTCTGTATGTGGTGCTTCATTATCATTGATGGATGCTGGTGTTCCACTGAAAGCACCAGTTGCGGGTATCGCGATGGGTCTTGTGAAAGAAGGCGAGCGTTTCGCAGTTCTTTCTGACATCTTGGGTGATGAAGATCACTTGGGCGACATGGACTTTAAAGTAGCGGGTTCTGCAAACGGTATTACTGCGCTACAAATGGACATCAAGATCGAAGGCATCACTGAAGAGATCATGGAATCTGCATTGAACCAGGCTTATGCGGGTCGTATGCACATCTTGAATGAGATGAACCAGGTGATTTCACGTGCGCGTCCTGAAATTTCGATGCACGCACCGACCTTCCAGGTGATCAACATCAACCCGGATAAAATCCGTGATGTGATCGGTAAAGGCGGCGCGACCATTCGTGCAATTACTGAAGAAACTAAAGCGGCGATTGATATCGAAGATAACGGTACAGTTCGCGTATTTGGTGAAACTAAAGCGGCTGCGCAAGCTGCAGTTGCCAAGATTCAGGCACTTACGGCTGAAATCGAGCCAGGTACAATTTATACAGGTAAAGTGATTCGTATTGTTGAATTCGGTGCGTTCGTAAATATCCTGCCAGGTACTGATGGCTTACTTCACATCTCTCAAATCTCAAACGAACGCATTGCGAACGTGGCAGATGTATTGAAAGAAGGTCAGGAAGTAAAAGTACAGGTTGCGGATGTTGATAACCGTGGCCGTATTAAATTAACGATGAAAGACATCGAACAAGTTTAATTCTTAAAAATATTCACATGGGAAAACTCATGTGAATAACAATAAAAAAGCCCTGAGCTTGATCAAAGTGTTTATTTTGGCTGGCTCAGGGCTTTTTTTATGCTTCAGTATTGGTCTGAATGTGGTGTTCAGTTGATCTCAGGTTAAGGGATCTGATTCAGAGCTTTTTAACAAACGATAAATTTCATCTTTTAATTTCAGTTTTTTACGCTTGATCGCCTCAATATCATTGTTGATATGATTGACTGGATCAAGTTCAAGCTGGCTGATTTCTTTGTCCAACTCGTTATGTTCCTCGAATAACTTGGCAAAATAGGGATTTTCCTCGCGAAGTTGCACAATCAAGTCGCGGTATTCGGGAAACATGTATTTGATTTTCTTATTGCAATCTTTGGTTTTCATAGGGATTCTTATACTCTAATCATAAAATTAAATATAAATATGTTCTGATCTGCACTGAAAAATGCAGATCGACAGAACATGAAAAGGATTTACTTGAAGTGCAAATGTTTGACCTCGCGGCGTAACTCCTGCACTTCATCAATGAGGTCCAGCATCATGGCAACGGCGCTAAATGAGGCATCAAAATCGCGTTGCAGGCGATAGGCGCGTTGTGCACGCGAGATATCTTCACCGAGGAAAGTGCTGGTCGGGGTTGTAGAACGATTTGGTAAAATTCCATGTTCAATTAACTGCATGACCCATTCCGGGCTTTGTCCACAGGCTTCTGCAAAGTGGATCAAGTCAAATGAACGATCGTCCATAATTTCTGAGGGGGTATAACCGTGGGAAAAACTTTCTTGGTACTGAATCGTAGTCATGGGTCTACTCCTTAAACAGCCAAGTGTGCAAAATCCGGAGAAAGGGAAGGTGCTAAAATAGAACGCTTTCCAATCCTTGGACATGCAGACTCAGAGTGATGACTCAAATGATCATGAGTGAAGAGTCGGGATGTGCCAGTAGTTGATGGATCAGTCGGTCTGACCGGATATCTATCAGCAGCATGCGAGGCAAAGAAGGTTAAAGCTGAAGTTGTTTTTATAATTTTATGTGTTATCGACAAAGCGTATTCAATCACTTTCCTGTGTTGAATAGAGGGCGCCATATCAGGGCTGCAAAGCAGACCAGAGGGCAAAATTGAACGAGGCTGAAGATTGATCATCATAAGTGGATAAAAAATAACCGTCTTCGATCCATTATTATGACTTTGCCTGCTCCAAAACAGTTTTTATTTGTACCTTATTGTTTCAAATCATGACAAAGAAAAAAGCCCCTGATATAGGTAATGCCAGTCAGTTAAGCAAAAAAAGTTAAAATGCTGTAAAAAGAGCGTATGTAAATACGCTCTTTTTTTATGAATTTATCTCAGAATCTAGATTTAACATTAAAACAAACCCTACCTTCACTT
>NZ_VOYO01000053.1:0-5088 GCF_013420255.1 Acinetobacter sp. YH01021 | reverse complement strand
TGCCATGTCACTGAATACTCGTCCTAGAAAAGCGTTAGATTGGCTTACACCATTAGAGAAATTTGCTCAGCTTGTTGATTATCATAAGACTTTTCAAACTGTCGCACCTCATGTTTGAATTCGCCCCATATTTTTGCTACAGTGAACCTAATTAAGATCATCTATTTACTAGGCCTCGCATTTGCGGGGTTTTTAATGCTGAATAAAAGGAAAACTTGATGGAATTGCCCAATATTATTCAACAATTTATTGGAAACAGCGTTTTAGAGCCAAATAAAATTGGTCAGTCGCCATCGGATGTTTATTCTTTTAATCGAAATAATGAAACTTTTTTTCTTAAGCGCTCTAGCACTTTATATACAGAGACCACATACAGTGTCTCTCGTGAAGCGAAAATGTTGAGTTGGCTCTCTGAAAAATTAAAGGTGCCTGAACTCATCATGACTTTTCAGGATGAGCAGTTTGAATTCATGATCACTAAAGCGATCAATGCAAAACCAATTTCAGCGCTTTTTTTAACAGACCAAGAATTGCTTGCTATCTATAAGGAGGCACTCAATCTGTTAAATGCAGTTGCTATTATTGATTGTCCATTTATTTCAAACATTGATTATCGGTTAAAAGAGTCAAAATTTTTTATTGATAACCACCTCCTTGACGAGATAGATCAAGATGATTTTGAGGCTGAATTATGGGGAGACCATAAAACTTACATAAGTCTATGGAATGAGTTAAATGAGACTCGTGTTGAAGAAAGATTGGTTTTTTCTCATGGCGATATCACGGATAGTAATATTTTTATAGATAAATTCAATGAAATTTATTTTTTAGATCTTGGCCGTGCTGGGTTAGCAGATGAATTTGTAGATATATCCTTTGTTGAACGTTGCCTAAGAGAGGATGCATCGAAGGAAACTGCGAAAATATTTTTAAAGCATTTAAAAAATGATAGACCTGACAAAAGGAATTATTTTTTAAAACTTGATGAATTGAATTGATTCCAAGCAATATCTAAAAATACTTAACTGTCTTTTTAAGTTGCTAAGTTTTAAATAAATAAGGGCTTTGTTGCACAAACCTATCTGTAAAGGCTTTTTCAGCGATATAATTTTCAAATGAAGAAGCCTACACACAAAATCTATCGCACAACCAATTGGCCCGCATATAACCGAGCACTCATGAGTCGCGGAAATATTGCCATTTGGTTTGATCCTGCTACGCAATGGTATGCTCCATCAAAAGGCAAACAAGGGCGAAATCAAACCTACTCCGACGCAGCTATCCAATGCTGCTTAATGATTAAATCCTTATTCCGTCTATCTTTACGTATGGTCACTGGCTGTGTGCAAAGTCTGATTAAACTTTGTGGATTAAATTGGACCGCACCAGATTACAGTACGCTTTGTAGAAGACAAAAGCATATTGATATTGCAATCAGCTACCAAAAAAGTAGCGATGGGCTGCATCTACTCATAGACTCTACAGGCATGAAGTTTCTAGGTGAGGGCGAATGGAAACGCAAGAAACATGGACCTGAATATCGTCGCCAATGGCGTAAACTTCATATTGGTATAGATGCTGAAACCCTTCAAATACGCGCCATTCAACTCACTACAAATAATGTGAGTGATTCACAAGTGCTTGGTGATTTACTCGATCAGATTCCACAAGATGAGCAGATTGACTCTGTTTATACCGATGGAGCTTATGACACCAAGCAATGCCGTCAGGTCATTGCAGATCGGCAAGCGCATGCGGTGATTCCACCTAGAAAAAATGCGAAACCATGGAAAGATACAAAGATCAGCTCGCTAGCGCGAAATGAATTACTTCGAACAGTTAAACGTTTAGGCAGGACATTATGGAAAAAATGGTCCGGCTATCATCGCCGCAGTTTGGTGGAAACCAAGATGCATTGCATCAAATTATTAGGTGATAAATTAATGGCAAGAAGCTTTTCTAGTCAGGTGAATGAAATTCATGCACGTGTAGCAGTCCTCAACAGATTTACGGAATTAGGTCGACCACTTACCCAAGTTACGCCTTAAATTTGGCTCAATTAGGGGGCTTTGTATTTCAAATCTTTGTGCAACAAAGCCTTTTAACAATCAATTCAGGTGACATATCTACGCCACTGGTCGCAGGATTGTTATAGACCATAATGGGAAGTTTAGTGGCTGATGCAATTTGCTGATAATAGTCGTAGATTTCTTGATCTGTTAGTTTCCAGTAAGAAATTGGCATAACCATAATAACATCTGCACCTAATTCTTCTGCTTTTTCAGCTTTCTGAATGGCCATTGTCGTCGTAAGTTCAGAAATTCCTAGAATTACAGGCACTCGATTGTTGACTACTTCAATACTTTTTTGAGCAACTTGTTGCCACTCCTGCCAAGTTAAGTAGGCACTTTCCCCAGCACTCCCCAAAGGTGCAATTGCATCACATTGATGTTCCAGTAGTGTATTTAAAGTGATACTTAATGCATCAACATCGACTTCTTGCCCATCAGCTTTGAAAGGAGTGATTGGATAAGCAATAATACCTTCTAATTTCATGATCATTCTCCTCTAATGCAATCTGAATGATTTTTCAAAGCCTTACGAGCATAATAAGCAAAATTGACTTTGTTACGTTTATCTGTTGAAACCCAGTCATGCGCTTCTTTAGCAAGCTCATGTGGAATTTGTTGAATTTGACCCGCTGCCATTGCCAAAAGCTGTAAACGTGCAGCACGTTCAATTAATATGGCTAAATTACAAGCTTCTTCAATTGTTTTACCTGTCACCAATTGCCCATGGTGAGAGAGTAGAACAGCACGATTTTTACCAAGTGCTGCTGAAATAAAAATACCTTCTTCATTACCAACGGGTACACCTGGCCAATCGCCAACGAAAGCGCAATCCTCATACAAAGCACAGGTATCCATGTGTGAAATAATGAGTGGTACACGGAGCATAGATAATGCAGCAACATGCGTTGGATGAGTGTGAATAATACAATTCACCTCAGGGTGTTCTTTATAAATCCATGTGTGAAAACGATTTGCCGGATTAGCCATACCTTCGCCATTTAACGGTTTGAGATCCTGATCGACTTCTAACAGATTTGTGGCGGTGATTTCATCAAAACCTAAACCAAATCGTTGAGTCAAAAAGGTATTACCTTTTTCAGTACGACTTGTGATTTGTCCAGCGAGACCAGAATCATGCCCATGATCAAATAAAATACGGCAAGTTAAGGCCAGTTTCTGTTGATCGGTATAGCCTTCATCTTGGAAAAGCTGTTGCATGCTTTGTTGGGCATTTTGCATTAATTGCTGTTTATCAAGTAGAGCGGTTTCCATGAGACCTCCTATTCTGTTGATTTGTCATATCGACAAGGGCAGAATATGAAATCTGTGGATGGTTTGAAATATCCAGTTTTTAAAACTTATATGGTCCAGATGAATATGCAACAGCCGTGGAAAATAAAGCTACATCTTGGTGAGCGTGAAGAAAAAACCATTTTTCTTAAACTAGGAAATCAAATCATTCAGGAAATTTTGTCTGGGCGATTAAAACAGGGTACACGTTTACAGGGTTCTCGTAGCTTAGCAAATGAATTGGGAATTAACCGTAAAACGGTACAATCAGTGTATGAAGATTTAGAAGCACAAGGCTGGTTAATCTCTAAGCCACGACAGGGGACTTTTGTCTCCGAACATTTACCCGATGTCAAAACTCACATAGAACCTAACTCAACAATTTCGACATTTTCTCAGGCTACAACTGATTCATATACTTCGCAAATACAGATTATCAATGATGGACTTCCTGATACTCGATTAATTCCTTATGAGTTGTTTTCTCGCGCTTATCGGCATGCTTTAATTAAAGTGACTCGACAACAAATTATGGGCTATGGAGATCCGCAAGGGAGTCTTGAACTACGTCAAGCCTTATTAAATATGCTGTTGATGGAAAGATTTATTCAAACTTCTTTAGATCATATTTGTGTTGTTCGTGGCAGCCAAATGGGGATATTTCTAGCAGCACGTGTACTTGCAAAACAACAACAGCGTCAGGTCATAGTTGTGGAGCAGTGGTCTTATGCGCCTGCAGTGGAGACATTTCTATCTACCCATTTTCAAATTATTCAAGTTCGATTAGATCAACATGGTCTAAGTACTGACCATTTGATTGAGATTTTAGAAAATCATAAAGTTGCGGCAGTCTATACAACACCACATCACCAATATCCAACCACTGTTTCGATGGCAATGGATCGTCGACTCAAACTTTTAGAACTCTCTAAAACACACAATTTTTATATTATCGAAGATGATTATGATCATGAATTTCATTATGACAGTCGTCCGATCCCTCCACTGGTTAGTTTACCTCATGCTGATCAAGTGATTCATATCGGTTCATTGTCTAAGGTATTTGCTCCAAGCTTGAGAGTGGGCTATGTCGTGGCAGATCTGAATATTATCAATGCCATGAAGCAAGATATTTTACTTATTGATAAACAAGGTAATGCTATTACTGAACTTGCTATTGCTGAATTGATGCAACAAGGTGAAATTAAACGACATACTCGAAAGATGAAGAAGATTTATCATAGCCGACGTGATTTTGCCGTAAGGACTTTCCATCAAATATTCCAAGATAAGGTAGAAATCCAAACACCAGCAGGAGGAATGGCATTATGGGTAAAATTAAAATTGCCTTATCGTTTAGAATTTGCAGAAATTCTAAAACAACTGCAAATTGATTCAGAATATGAATTGGGTTCTATATTTCAAGACTCAAGTGATAGTTTTCATATCCGTTTTGGCTTTGCTGCTCAAAGTGAGGAGGAAATGACTCTTACTATTCAGATGTTGTTTCAAGCTTTTTTTGATTGATAGAGTTTTATGTATTAAACTCTATATTGAAAGTAAATATATTGTAAAAATAGTATGTTATTTACTAATTGACTCTGTACACGACAAATTTCACAGAACCCTTATCCTATCAGGATTCTGCTTTCTTAAAATTGCCAAAATTTCCTTAAACTCTTCTTTTTTCCCAAAACCAATTAAACGCTGAATCGCCATTTGAACA
>NZ_VOYO01000052.1:0-5994 GCF_013420255.1 Acinetobacter sp. YH01021 | reverse complement strand
TTTCTAAGATCCATAGCAATGATTCAGAAAAAGCTAACAAAGCGTTTTCATGCTCTGTGATAATAGATTGATAGAGATTGGCAAAGTCATTAACTTTCAGATGTCGATTATCCTGCTGGTATATCTCATCAATGCCATTAATAACGCTTTTTTCGCCGTGGTAGCTGTAAGGCTTGGCAGGGATGCAGATCATATAATCAAGGCACTGGCGAACGCGTCCAAGCATTTGATAAGCGTCTGTAGGTGCTACTGATTTCCCTGAGAAATACCCAGCCACAAAATCAAATTGATTATGATTAATTGAAACGCCGCTACTGATTGTAGGACTAGCAAAAATCAAATCATATTTTTTACTTTCTTCATTCGGATTTTCTAAAAATGCCTGCACCTTTGGATCTATCTTTTTTGTGTCTGCATCAATCAAAATCATGTTTTCAGCATGTGCCAGCATACCGCTTGCAATGATCGACTCTGCCCATTTTACTGAGTCTGTTGCAATCCATACCTTTTGACCCTCTGCCAATCGTCTAGAAATTTCGCAAAGTAGATCATTTTCATCTGTGCAAAAAACAGCTTTTTTCCCCTGATCCACTGGCAGAACTTCGATAACTGTAAAGGTCTCATTAGGTCGGCAGGATTCCAAGAAATTAAGCGTCATTTGATCAATATTGGCATCGGCTACAATAACGCATTCAGCTTCAGCAATAAGCCGCCGCAAAGTGCTATAGATCTCATTTGCTACATGACGTTTTTTGGCAAAGGTGCTGTCTGCTAAACAGCGTATGACTTGGCTAATCTCATCAATAAACACATGGGAGACTTTGCTTATAAATGGCTTCAATGATTTATGCGCTGCACTATGGACACACATTCCAACCGCTTCGGCTACGCTTGCTAGTGTTTTATCTTCTTTTATTTCTGCATAGCTTTGCAATTCTAAGCGATCACATAGATCCTTAATCAGTGAAACGCGGTGAGCAATGGCAAGCGATAACTTGTTATTCCCCTTTGCATGATTAATGAACCGCTTTCCTATCACTTCAGTTTTCTTATATCCTGTCGGTGCTTGAACGATAATCAAGCCACTGTAAGCGATATTAACGCCGTCTAGCGTCTCCACGGTCTCGACTGTATGTTCCCCCCAGCTATCCACCTGAACAAGCTCTAGCGCGTTTCTATGGCGTTTATCGACACTGTAAAAAACGCGGTCAATAATAGAGTCTAGGATCTCAGGCTTTAACTTTCCCTGTGTCGCGTTTCCAATTGCTTTATATATGCCAATCTTTGAATAAACATGCGGATAGCTCAGGCTTAACTTACTGGCCAGCTCAAGCGATAATTCAAGAATCTGTTGCTGTTCGGTCTCAGTCTCAAGTTTTGCAATGAGCTTGGCTTTAGTTAGTCCGCTATAGATCCACTTTATATCCCAAGCATTGAATGACGGCGCGTCATCGTCTTGTTTTATAAACTGCAATATTTCTGCATTGGCGTTTTCAAAATCATTTTGCCGTGGTGGTTTCCAACCGTTATCAATCGCCAGCTTAAAAACTGTTGCTGCTGTAATGTCGCTAATCCCTGCAAAGCTGCTGTATTTGCCCTGCATTCCGTTCGGGCTGTACTTGCTTGACCGACTTGACCAACGATCCCAAATATCAAAGCCTGAAGCACCTAGCGCGCTATAAACTGCTGCCCCGATTTTGTACCAATCGTCATAACTGCAATCAGGAGAAATGAATCTCAAAGCGTCTTCAATCTTGCTTGATTCATCGGCTGTATTGGCTAAAAGTCTGTTTTTAGGTGCAGGTAGATGCTTAGTTTTTTGCGGCTGCGGTGCTGCTTCAATCGGCTGCGGTAAATCATTCACCCATGCTTTTAATTCATCTGCACTATATTTCTTGCCAGTAGATAAAACTCGCGTTAAATAGCTTTCTTGCTTTTGATGATAAAATCCTGCTAATCGTAAGACTCGCGGCAAATCGTGGATATTATCCGCGCCGTCATCTTTGAAAAAGCCAATCAATCTTTTTTGTAATGGCTTGAAGTCATCTAGCGCAATTTCACCACTGCCCAAGATCCAATAGGCATGATGCTTATTTGGTGAACTCTCAATGATCATGCTTGGCGGAAGTGGCAAGGCCTGCAAGGTATCCACACGTTCGGGATTAACCTTGTCAAAATCAATAAATAGCGCACGTATATCGGTTACATTGCTTTGCGACCGCCCTTGTAAATCAGTTTTATTGATAGTGACAAAAACGCCTGCACCTTGCTTATTAAGATCAAGTAAATTGGTGCCACATGAGTTAAGCGTTCCGTGAAAAATACGGCCTAGATTATTTTTACTATCTTTGCGGTCTGCAAATGTTTGAAAGGTAAATTGCCCCCCAGCATCCAGCATCTCAAGCATTTTGTGTGCTTCGGTTGCTGTGTTATAATCTGCCTTGTCTAGGGGGCTTTCATTGTGTAAACGGTGGAAGTCCTTTTTCATTTCTGAACCTCCTGATTTTCTAGGGGGCTGCTGTAATGCTCATCATTACACGGCGTTAGGTATCCTAGACTTTCAAGGGCTTTAAATACTTCGGACTTATCCCAAACGTACGTGATCCCGAAACGGCAAATAGGCTTGGGTAGCTTTCCTGATTCTGCCCAACGCTGCACAGTGATAGTACGGCGTTTGATAATTTGAGCAATTTGGGGGGCTGTGATTGTATTTTGTAATTGGTGCATAATGTAACCTCATTAATTCTTTAAAAAATCAAAGGGCTACTGTTTTAGTTTTAAAGCATAAGCTATTGCGCTGATATTATTATCAAGATACAATATCAACATGTTATTAATAACATAACCCTTATGCTTCCTGTGTTGTCTAGTAAACTGAACAGTAGCAAATAAATTTAAGATCTTCGGATCTTGCAAACGAACCGCCTGCCAGCGGTTTTTTTGTTTTCTGCGATGTCGATAAATTTCCACATATCACAAAAACATAAGCAATAACCTAAACCTATGTAGATTAGACTACAATATAAAGCTAAGATTTTAAAGCAATAATTGCTTTCTATTTAATTGATTTTATGGATGATAATATATTGACGTAGATCGCAATTAATACAGAAAAAATAATATGGCTCAACTCTCCTTAACTGAAGTGTCTAAACGCTTTAACGTCAATAGAACCACTATTTATAGGGCTGTAAGCAATGGCAAGCTGTCGCGTTTAAGCAATGGCCTGTTTGATCTTGCTGAAGTGATCCGCGTCTTTGGTGAACCGCCTGCACCTGTAAAGCAATCTATAGAACCGCCTGCCAGTAATGCAAACGATAGGGAAGTGATCAACATATTAAAAAGTCAGGTCGAGTTATTGACGAAACAACTTGAGCAAAAAGATTCTCAGATTGACCACTTGCAACGCCTACTTGTTGCACCTGAAACGCCTAAGCAACGTCCTGAAGCAACAACATGCAACGATACCGAAACGCCCATAGATCAATCCATGCAACATGATGAAACGCCGTCTGAAGCAAATAGCAACGATACAAAGCAACATGATGCAACGGCGCAAAATGACACAATGAAACAACCTAAAAAACGTGGCTTGTTTGATCGGTTAGATCGAGGGCTTAAAGCGTTTTTAAAGTAATGAACGCAAGGATACATAGATACCCCTCTATGACCTTGTAAGGGGATTCCCTTAACCCTTTAAAACCCTGTAAACAGTAGCAACGCCACAATCTAACGCTTTGGCTATTTCTTCTTTTGTCATGCTGCCAAGTGCTGCCAGTTCTAAGATCCGCTTATGCTTTGCCGTGTCTGCTTTCTTGCCTGTTGGTTTATATCCTGATCTTTCCAAACCTTGCTTAATGCGTTCCTTGCGCTTCTCATTGTCTAATCGGGCCATAGTAGCCAATAGATCAATCAGCATATTGTTTACAACGCTTAAAACCGCGCTTGTAATGTCGTCTGTTGCATTTATCAAAGCATGGGTAGTCGGTAGATCCTGAACAATCAATCTTAGGCCTTTATCTTTAATACGCTGCTTTAACGTGCTGAAGTCGTCTTGAGTCAATCGGCTAAGTCTATCCACGCTCTCAACCAGTAAAATATCGCCGTCCTTTGATTCATCTAGCAACTTATTAAGCTGTGGGCGTTCTAGCTTCGTCCCTGTGTGGTTTTCAATGTATTCAGTAGTGCTATGTCCTAATCCGACTGCAAAGGCTCTAAGGCTATCTAGGGCGCGTTCTGCATCTTGTTCTTTTGTGGATGCTCTAACATAAATTCGAGTATTCATTTTATCATTTAGCTTAATTTGTCTAGGTATTATGATAATAGTGTCATTTAATTAACATTGATAGTCTAATGATAGAATTATATTAATATTTATCACTTATATTTTAGGTATAGTCCAATGATAGGCTGTAATGCCTTTAGATCGCTTTAGATCGGCAAAGTCTAATTCGTCACTGTTTCACTGATACCGTTTAAAACGATGGCAGTGATGTCAGATTAATCATACGGCCAGTAGATCACTAAGCGCAATTTTACGCCGTCATAGATTCCAATAAAATCATATCTCGATTAGAACGGAAGCTGCTGCACTGCCCGCGCTTTCTCAAAAAGCATGAGTCTTTTTTATGGGATCGGAAAATTACACGCCCAGGATGCTAGATCCTTTTTTATGGACTCTAAAAAATGTCAGGTTTTGTTAGGTTTTATCAAGTTTTATCAAGTCCGCGCGCGTACCTATCCGAAAACTCTGCTTGTAATGCTCCGAAAATAGCTAGTCCCTTTAGGGGGTCGCAAAAATAAGCTGTTCAATGGTTTTATCGGAATCTCTAGATATGCGAAAACTCTCTTTTTTATAGGAGTGGAAGTAGCCTAAGCAAATCAATTTTCAGAATATTCTTAGGCTAAAAGTGTCTCAGATGGGCTATTTGCTCAGGGTATGTTTTGAATCGGTATAGGCTCAATCCAATCAAAATCATCATTTGCAACGTGAGCAGCTATCTCTTTTCTAATTTCTAGCACTATCGGCAAAGGCTTCAATCCTTTTTTAATCACTAAACGATCCGCATGAGTTGTTATTGTTTCCCAAGCTGAAGCATCTAGCTGATAAAGGTTTTCACGTGCTGTTTTTGTCTCAGATCCGCTATTTGATATAGTATTAAATGCCACTTGTGAGACACTTTTTACGTTATCACCTAACTGCAATCTACTTGCATTAGTGTTCTTGCTTTCCTTTGTCCGCGCGTCTTTTGTTCTAAGTCCTAAGCGTTTTATGATCTCTAAAAATTCTTGAGTCATCTCTTTTGGACTGCTGAACGTGCAGGGCTTCACATTGCCTTTTTTGTCTCTATAGATCCGCCCCAATTTGGCACTAACAATACCCAGCAAAGCGAACCTGAAACGGTGCTGCACAACGTATGACATAATCGCCGTGATTTCATCTCGTCCAAATGTAGAGTCTGGCTTTAGGTTTCCTAATATCTCCTTGTATGCCTTTGCTCTTTGATCATTGAATTGTTGGCTTAGTGGATTTTCGGCTGATTCATCGTAAATAGTTGTAAGGCCACGAAACGCATTGAAACGCTTCAGATCGGCAGGATTTAGGGCAAGATCTGATTCAGTCAATTTATGAGTATGTGCATAGCCCAAGTTGATTTTGATTTGTAATGCTTTAAGGGCGTTTAAATCTTCTGCTGTTTTCAGATCCTTTTTATCAATCTGCTTTGCCTGTTCTTCAGTGATACACGGCGCGTCAATGAGCTGCTGCTTTCTCTCATCATTCAATTGGCTACGTATGGTCTTTAAGACGTACTCACTTTCTGCATGATTGGCCATGCCAGTGAACCGCTCTATTGTGATTTTCTTGCTTTCTAAGATCCATAGCAATGATTCAGAAAAAGCTAACAAAGCGTTTTCATGCTCTGTGATAATAGATTGATAGAGATTGGCAAAGTCATTAACTTTCAGATGTCGATTATCCTGCTGGTATATCTC
>NZ_VOYO01000051.1:0-6072 GCF_013420255.1 Acinetobacter sp. YH01021 | reverse complement strand
GCGAAGTTGGTTGAAACTAAGATGCACTGCATTAAATTATTAGGAGATAAACTCAGCGCAAGGAGTTTTGATAGCCAAGTGAATGAAATTCATGCACGTGTAGCAGTCCTCAACAGATTTACGGAATCAGGTCGACCACTTACCCAAGTTACGTCTTAAATTTGGCTCAATTAGGGGCGCTTTGCATTTCAAATCTTTGTGCAACAAAGCCCTTTGAAAGCGTAAAACTTTCATTGAGAACAATAATGGGTATAGACAGGGACAGTACGAGTTGAGGTGAAACAATAATATTAGTTGTTTTTTAGTTGAACCTTTTTTTGTCAATCGAATTGTTTTTAGTTCAAACATGATGAAGTTTATGAATTAAAATTTAATTCAACATATCATATTTATCTAAATAAAGGATAGTACTTTAACTTATTGAAATCAGGTAAGTGTAAGGGATATATGAAGTTATTGTTTGGTATACTTCGCTTAACATAATCTATATTATACGAAATCAGTGTGTTAGAAACCATTTAAAGTGTCTATATTCTCACCAATAAAAATGTCTAGTTTATGATGGTTTTTACCATCATGGACTGGATATAAATTAGAGATGTTGATCACTATGTCTGACAAGGAAATTCAACGTCTTGCAGTTCTGCAAGACGTTCGAGATCATCGTATTATCCAGGTCCGTGCTGCTGAAATCCTGAATCTTTCCACTCGTCAAATTACCCGGTTATTGCAGAAACTCAATCAAGACGGTGTTTCAGGTCTGGCACATGCTAGTCGTGGTCAACCTGGCCATCATCGCCATGATGAGTTATTAAAATCAAAATGTCTTTCCATTATTTCTGAACATCTGCTGGGCTTTGGACCTACCTTGGCGCATGAGAAGCTCAGCAGCATATTTGACCTGAATATCCCGGTAGAAACGGTTCGGCGCTGGATGACTGCAAATGACCTCTGGATTCCGCGATCCAAGCGCCTTAAACGTCCATATCAGCCACGTTATAACCGGGATTGCTTCGGTGAGCTGATCCAGATTGATGGCTCATATCATGACTGGTTCGAAGGACGCGCTGCTAAGTGCTGTTTATTGGTGTATATCGATGATACCACTGGAAAGCTGTTGCATCTACGCTTCTGTGAGGCGGAAACCACCTTCGACTATATGCTTTCAACCCGAGCCTACATTGAACAATACGGCAAACCTCTGGCCTTTTATAGCGACAAACATTCGGTATTCAGAGTTAATCAGAAATCCAGGAAAGACAGCCAGATCACGCAATTTGGGCGGATTCTGAACGAGTTAAATATTGATATTATCTTTGCCAACTCACCACAGGCTAAAGGTCGCGTAGAACGCGCGAATAGAACCCTTCAAGACCGTTTGATCAAGGAGATGCGTCTGGAAGGCATCAGTTCAATTGCCGAAGCCAATGCATGGCTACCCTGCTTCATTGAGCACTTCAATCAGAAGTTTGCCAAGTGTGCGAGAAACTCGAAGAATTTACATCGATCTTTAACGGAATCTGATGCTGAGCTGGAGGATATATTCACTTGGCAGGAACCGCGTAAGGTCACGAAGAACCTAACCATCACCTATGACAAGTGTATTTATCTGCTTGAACCGACAGAGCTGAATCATAAGCTTGTTGGGCAATACATTTCATTTCTGGAGTACCCGGATGGCACTGTGGCCCTCATGCATGAAGGACGGAAGATCAACTATAGCGTCTTCAATAAACTGGCTGGACTACAGCAGAATGAAGTGGTTGAGAATAAAAGATTAGGCTCAGTTCTGGCGCATATCCAGCAACAACATGAAGAGTTGGAGAAACAGAATAAACGTTCCCGTCTCAAGAAAAGTATGCCGAGTCGTAAAGCTCAGAAAGCTGTTATTGAACAAAGAAATTTAAATCCTGTGCTTGACTCTTGTGGTTAAAAACAGGACATTTTAAATGGTTTATCACATAGACATTTTAATTGGTGAATAACACAAAATGTAAGCCCCAAGTAGAACTGTTCTCGATAAATAATGAGCTAATTAACAGTACAAATTCGGCTCACAATATGAGTCGAATTTGTGCTATATTTAACTCATCTTAGATTTTAGATGAGAGAGATTGAAAATGCAGAAATGGATTTGGCAAGCAGAAAACTGGACAAATTTCACATGGCAGGATTCAACTATCTTACCTAAAACCAGACAGATACATCAAAAAATAGGAATTCTTCTTGGACAAAGTCAGCATGATTTAGCGAAAGAACAATTCACTCTAGATACTCTACTTGCCAATCTCGTTGCTTCATCAGCAATTGAAAATGAAACCCTCAATGTTTTTTCATTGCGATCATCTTTAGCCCAACGCTTGGGTGTCACTCTTGAACAGCCTTATCCAAGCTCAGATCGATCAGAAGGTTTAGCCAATATCATGCTGGATGCGCTGAACGATGTTAAGCAACCACTGACTGTTGAGCGCCTCATGCAATGGCATCGTTGGCTTTTCAATGACCCCGACTGGACAATGCAACGTTTACGCATTGGTCAACTGAGGGGATCAGAGCCTATGCAGGTCGTTTCAGGTCGATTGGATTACCCTAAAGTACATTTTGAAGCACCGCCAAGAGAAGGCTTAGAAGAACGCTTACATACCTTCATAGCGTGGTTTAATCAGAGTCTGAATGATTCATTGCTTGATCCTCTGTTACGTGCAGGCATTACCCATTTATGGTTTGTTACCCTACATCCTTTTGATGATGGTAATGGCCGTATTACACGTACACTTACAGACCTTGCTCTAGCTCAAATGGATGAGCAAAGTATCCGTTTGTATGCAATGTCTACTGCGATATTAAATAAACGTAAAAGTTACTATGAGATATTAGAACAAACTCAAAAAAATGATTCTGATATCACAGATTGGCTGATTTGGTTTCTAGACACGTTGAATGAAAGCCTTGAAAAAACCTTAGCGCAGATCAGTCGAACATTGTTTAAAAGTCAATTTTGGCATAAATATTCAAATTTAGCCCTGGGTGAAGAACAACGTAAAGTTCTACATCGTTTATTAGACGGTGGCGAAAATGGCTTTGAACATGGTATTAGTGCTTCGCAATATCAAAAGGTTGCTAAAGTCAGTAAGGCAACGGCTACTCGCCACTTATCAGACTTACTTGAGAAAGAATGTATCGTTAAATTAGAAGGTGGTGGACGTAATACACGCTATCAGATCAATACCCAGTTATAGATATTCTAAGCAATAAAAAACCCCGGCATCCTGCCGGGGTTTTTCGTATTGGTTCGCTCGGTATAACTCCTGTCCTACCTTACAGTCCTTGTGCTTATCTATTGTTATTCTTATATGGAACTTCCTGTTCCCGATGAGTTCATAATAGTAAAATTCCAGTCATTCCGGATAGCAGCAAAGGGCCGAGATTGATGTGAGCCAAAACGTACAAAATAGCCTAAATTTTATCCACAAAAAATGTGGATAATTTTGGACATTGAGGCATTGATAAAATTTGAAAAATCTCAAAATTGATTACTTTTTAAACAAAATTATTGGCAAGAACTATCAAAAACGATCATAAAAAAGCCGACTTGTTTCCAAGTCAGCTTTTCGACATCGTCGAGCATTATCACTATAACACAAGTATTTGATTTTTATGTGTTTAAAATATGAATTTCGTATAACCGCCATTATGTTAAATGTGATAAAGAATAGATAATAAAATTTAATTAATGAGACATAATCTGTCGTGTATTTTTTAAACAGCACACAATAAATGGTTTAAAAATAGTAATGTACTCTAATAAATTTTTTATTATCAATATCTAAGAGTTATAGAGCTATGTCACGACCAGAAATACCAAATTTAAGAACTTGGCCACGCAATTTAAGTACCTCCCAATATGGTGGATTATCTACATCTCAGTATGGCGGAATGTCCACGTCTCAATATGGTGGAATGTCCACGTCTCAGTATGGCGGAATGTCCACGTCCCAGTATGGTGGAATGTCCACGTCTCAGTATGGCGGATTGTCTACGTCCCAGTATGGCGGATTGTCTACGTCTCAGTATGGCGGATTGTCTACGTCTCAGTATGGCGGATTGTCCACGTCCCAGTATGGTGGACTGTCTACGTCTCAAGGAGGTGGCATGTCTACATCTTCAATTAATGTCTATAAAAGTAATATTCCACCTTGGCCAGTGTTTTTATTAGAACTAGAAACTAGAGGGTATCTTGCACAGGCTCAATTGATTAGAAGACATATTCCCTCATTCTTATATCCTGAAAATTTCTTTTAAATTTTTTATTAAATAAAAGGACATCTTAAATCGGTGTCTTTTTGAGATGTATGTAATTCTTACATTTTTAGGTAGGGGATATTTTGTATAACTCTTTCTCATTAAAGAAAGTTCTTGAGCTTTATGCTGCCATACCACTGATATTGATAGCTTTAGCTGGCACTTATAAGTTTGGTTACTTTTCTACGTTTGATGCTTTATGGATATTACCTTCTATATCCGCTTATAGCTTATTTTACTCAATTCTAATTACTACTTTATTGTTCGCTTTTGGGAGCATAATTTCTTTAATTTATTTATCTATTTCTGCATGGGTAGGTCACTCATATTTACTGATTTTTTCCGTACTATTTATAACAATATCCATATTCCTGATAGGAAGAGAGACATCAATTGCCTTATCAACTAAGTTAATTCCGCTTTATTTTGGTGTGTTTTATTATTCCTATGTACATAGTTCTATATTTGGAGGACAGATAGAGCAATACTTTAGCTCCCCTTTAGTACTATTTTTAACGATTATTGCTTTTGGTGGTATGTTCGGAAGTGGTATGAACGATGCAAATAAAGCCATTAATAATAAAACACTCCCAATAGTATTGTTTGATCAGCAAACGTCATATCCAAGTGATCAGTCTGATTGGAGACTATTAGAAGCAATAGATACCAGATTTGTTTTGATTAATCTTAAAAATAGAACAGATTATGGCTATGAAATAAAAGTAGTTGAATACAGTAAAGTTGACAGTATCTATTAATTTAATAGCTATCAATTTTATAACGACTTTATATTTTTCCTAAAATTAACATAATACACCTTATACGAAACGCGATTGTAATAATCATTTAATATCAATTATTTATATTAAAATAGAAAACTCAAAAAACAGCAAAAATCCGGCTTGGAAACAAGTCGGATTTTTTATGAGCGGTTTTGATAGTTCTTGCCAATAATTTTGACTGAAAATTACACTTATTACCTTGAGTGATACAAATATGTGATACATTATTGTATATACAAATTTGAATGTTTTTTATGGAACAGTATTTCGAATGGGATGAGGCAAAGAATCGAAAGAATCAGCAAAAGCACGATGTCTCTTTCGAAACAGCAAGCCTTATTTTTGAAGATCCGCTAAGGATCTCAATTCAAGACAGACATACCGATGGTGAAGAACGTTGGCAAACCATTGGAAAAGTAAAAGGTGTACTAATGCTACTAGTAGCCCACACCATCTTTGATGAAGATGACTGTGAAATCATACGAATCATTAGTGCAAGACAGGTAACTAAGGCGGAGCGAAATCAATATGAGCATGGTTAGATATACACGCAAAGAGCTGAATGAAAATTTCAGCGACAAGCAAAATGCTGAAATTAAACGTCTCCTTGCTAAGGGAACTGTATCTGATGATCAATTAGATCTGTCTGATATTCCTGAAATCACCGACTGGAGTAAGGCAGTTCGTCATGGGCAATTTTATCGTCCAGTGAAGCAACAGACTTCTGTTCGCTTAGATGCTGATGTACTGGCATGGTTAAAAGCACAAGGGAAAGGCTATCAAACACGTATGAACAAAATTCTGCGTGAAGCAATGTTGGAAGATTTAAAGAATCATTCTTAAAAATGAAATGGGAGCAATAGCTCCCATTTTTAGTCTTTTATCCGCTTTTTTGCTTCATCATAAACAATGCTATCAGCTCGTTTTCCAACGGTAATTAGCAAAATAACTACCTGATCATCTTTGACCTGGTAAACAAGTCGGACAC
>NZ_VOYO01000050.1:0-6304 GCF_013420255.1 Acinetobacter sp. YH01021 | reverse complement strand
GTGTCCGACTTGTTTACCAGGTCAAAGATGATCAGGTAGTTATTTTGCTAATTACCGTTGGAAAACGAGCTGATAGCATTGTTTATGATGAAGCAAAAAAGCGGATAAAAGACTAAAAATGGGAGCTGCATGCCCCCATTTTTGGCTTCGTATAACGTGTATTATGTTAATTTTAGGGAAACTTAATTCTATAGGTGATACCAATGGACAAAAAGATAGAAGAGAAAACTAAAGATATTAATGAAAAAATTCAAAAATTGGATTTAGCTATCCAAGAACTAATAGAAACTACAGACAATTTTTTTATTAATGATAAGTACTATGGAATTGAATGTGCTTTTATTTTAGACCATGCACTAAATATTAAAATGCACTTTTTCAACAAGTATCCAGCATTTGCACCACCTCACTTACGAGGAGTAGAAAATTATGATCGAATTATACATATTAGAGAAAATAATCCTGAAGATAAGCTAGAACAAATTTCTCCTCTTAAAGACTAAATTTTCTAATCGCGTACTTAGAAGCCCCTATTATTTAACATAATGGGCGTTATACGAAATTTAGATGTTAGAACCCATTTAAATTAATGAGTTATTGAATAAGTAAAACCCTCTAAGTAGACTTTTAGAAGTTGTAAATCTAGGAAAAGGCTAAACATGCCGTTGATTGAGTATTACGGTCTGCTATTTGAATGGCACGATAAAAAAATGGAAATAGTCTATCGAGGGCGTGAAATTACTTTTGAAGAAGTATGTAGCGTTTTTCTTGATCCAGAGCTGATGTCCTTTGACGATCTTGGTCATTATGACGAACAACGGCTGATATCAATCGGTCTAAGCAATCGTGGTAGACTACTAACAGTGGTTTGGGTCGAACGTGGTGATGTTGCAAGAATCATTACTGCTTTTGAGCCATCACACAATCAAAAGCGGAGGTATAACCATGCAAAATGAATTAGAACGCTATAAAAATTTTGACCCTACCAATGCGCCAGTAGTAAAACCAAATTTTGTGAAAAAATTACAAGAACGCCATGCCACGGCTCAAGCAAAGGCTTTTGATGCAGATGTTGTAACTTGGCTAAGCTCTCAAGATAATGAAACAAAACAGCATATTAACGATATGGTTCGTCATATCATGGCATTGAAACGTGTTTAATTAAAATTTAGCTCGATACTTTGAAATATGGCTTTAGCCATATTTCAAAGTCGGGCAACTTTGCGACTGTTTTTGTTTAATTAGTAATGAAAAATACCAAGCAAAGTACCGATTTCTAGTATGAGTTACTTTATGTTTAGGAAAATTATTTTAAGTTTGTGCTTAAGTTTACCTCATGTAACTTCAGCAGAAAATCTAGCATTAACTTCTAAAGAATTAATAGATTTAGAATTTAGAGAAAATTTAAATAAAAACTATTCGCTTGAGGAACTTACTTTAATACTTAATGAAAAATTGAAGGAAATATCAGTAATTTTTCCTGAAATACAGGGTGTTTTTGTAGATGAAAAAAATAGGGAAATTGTACTTGTTACTTTAAAAAGTGAGGGCGATTTTATAAAACTTCAACAAGCTAAAAGTATATTAAATGCTCCAGTAAGATTAATGGTACTTTCAGCTCCATTTCTAGAACATTAAAAAATGTCTATACAAAAATTAACATAAAATCTCTTATATGAAATTTAGAACTTATCCCTTAAAAAGATCATTAAAAAGCTCTTTATCTTTCTGTCTATTTTCTTCTGTCTTACTTTCCACACTTAAAAACTGCTCAAAATCAGCCCATTGATGTTTAAAAGATTCATCATTCTTAAATTTATTCAAAACCCAAGCGCCAAGCAAAATTTTCCGTCTAGTTTCATTTTTCCGTTCTTGGGCTTTTGCTTCGCTTAAAAGTTTTTGCTGTTTGAGTTTAAGCTCATTCTGTTTCTGTTTTGCCTGTTCTAAGATCTGCTCTTGTTCTTTTTTTAAATACTCAATTTGCTCTTGCAGGGATAATTTTTTCTGCTGTGCTTTGGTGAGTTTCTTTAAAACTGCATCTTTCTTTTCTTGAATATCTGACATAGTATTAAACCGTGATGATCAATAATCAAACATCATCATAGAGTCAAAAAACAAAGCGAGCAATATCAAACGTAGCGAAGCGAAGTTTTCCCGGAGTGAAACGAAGGGCGCACTTACCCACTTTTATCATTTCATTCAAAAGTGGACGTTGCGACAGGGGAAACCCCTGTACCCCATGACCTCGCTTTAGCATGGTCAGCAACTTTTTCAAAGTTGCAAAAATCAAAACCACGGTATGCAGAAATTTAGGTTTTTAAAGTGGCAATTTTTCATTTGAATGAAAGCAACATCTCACGAAGTGACGGACGTTCAGCCGTTGCTTGTGCTGCTTATCGTGCCTGTGAAAAATTAGAGGATCTGACTTTTGGAAAGACTCAGGACTACACTAAAAAAAAGGGACTTGAATACAAAAATATTTATGCACCAGAACATACCAATACAAAACTTTTAGACCGTCAAACACTTTGGAATACAGTAGAAAAAAAAGAATTCAATGCCAATGGCTCAATGAAAGCCAATGCGCGACTCGCCAAAGAATATATCTGTGCTTTACCACATGAATTAACAGACCAGGAACGGATTAAAATCGTTGATGACTTTTGCCGAGACTTTGTGAACAAGCACAATGTTATTGTCGATGCCTGCATCCATGCACCCCATGAACATAACGATGAAACCAATAATAAAAACTATCACGTACACATGATGTTCACGACCAGACTCGTCAATGAAAAAGGCGAATTAGGGAAAAAACAAAGAACCTTCAACGACCACGGTCCCGAGATCCTGAAGGACAGCCGAGCGACTTTTGCCAGTGTTGTAAATACAGTATTAGAAAATGCTGGGCTAGATGAACGCATCGACCACCGGAGTTACAAGGATCAAGGCTTAGACTTTCTTGAACCCACTCATCATGAAGGGCATGAAGCTACAGCACTTCGCAGACAATATGACGAGGAACAAAAAAGACCGCTTGAAGAACGTAACACTGAAATTGTGCTACCAAGAATTGCACTTGAAAATGATGCAATCAAAGCCAAAAATTTAGATGCTGCACGAGAATACCAACAGATCATCAAAGGCCTTGATCAAGAAATTATTGTTCCAAGTCGATTAGAAGATCAGATTACCCAGCTGGAGAACGAACTTCAGTTAACCGAAGCAGAAGAAAAAGAGCTTTTAGCAGAATTATTAAATCTCAATCTAGAAGAAGAACACCTGCAAGAACAACAGGTTAAACAGATCGACAACGCATATGATGACTTCATCCGGTGCCAGGATATTTATGCAGAATTTGCCAATCAGTTTTACACCATTCAAAGCAATGCTGCTGATAATCAAAAGCAGATTGAATCAAATCTCACCAAGACAAAACGATGGTTAGCAGAAAACAAAAGCGATTTTTACCTACATACCGATAATTTGTTTTATGACTCTTATCATCATACTTACAGAGATATAAAAAAACCTGATTTTTATGCGACTGAAAAATCAGTAGAACAGGCAAAAAATGAGAACTGGAGAGAATACGCAACCGAGGTCGAACAACTTGCTAAAGAATACGATATTGAGAATGTCGTCCAACGCTTAGGCCAATGCTCAGAGATACTGGAAAATAATGGGATTGAACGACCAACGATAAAACCCACGTTTTGGCAGAAGCTAAAACGAGAGTACGTTCATTCATTCGATACCCTACATGATTTTAATGATGACATGAGCCCCCTCCTTGAAGCAAAACGGGCAGATGATCTCAGAATTGAGCAAGAAAAAATTCAACAAGTGCGCCAAGCGGAAGTAGATCGCCAACGAAGAATTGAAAATGATCGTAGAGAAAGTGAATTTAGAGAGCAATTACGTAAAGAACGAGAGCAAAAAGAACAACGCTATGAACAAGAGAGACGAGAACGAGAACATTTGGCATTTTTAAAACGCCAAGAATTGGAAAAACAGCAGAAAAACGAGCCTAAAAAACCAGAAAATGAAAATAACAACGACTACCCACCTTGGTGAATGCTGTTTAAACGCAAAAAAACAGGGTTTTTAGCGATGTTTTGCTAAACCACAGTAGATTTATAGTTGGATTAAGAAAAAGCTCTTAAATCGCAAATGAGAGCATTTAGCGAGTGTCTACGAGCGACTCAAAGAAAGTTCGCTTATTCCCCCTCTGAAAAACCGCTTTTATGAATTACTGGAGATATGTCTTAGCGAGTGTCTACGAGCGAAGTATTAGAGCTTTTGCTTGTCAAAAAGCATGAGCATAGCGAATGCAATATCAATGGTTTTGTTTTTTGAATCCTAGATTGCATAGGAGAAAACTGCCCCTACGAAGCGAGTGAAACGAGCTTCAATAGAGTACGAGCTTTAGCGAGTACCAAGGGCAGTTTTAATAGGTAATTTTCGGTTTTTATCCCTTTTTATTCTTTTAAAAAGCTTTTAAAAGCTTTTAGACACCCTTCCAGACCACGTACAGCAAGGCTTTCAGACTTTAAAAAACTACTTTTGTCGGACATTAAACTACTTTTGCCGGACAAAATGCACTTAAAAAACTACTTTTGCCGGACTTAATAACTACTTTTGCCGGACATTAAACTACAAATATGAATTTGTAGTTTAATGTTAAAAAACTACAAAATTCGTAGTCAAAAAACAATCAAAATAATATAATAAACTACACTTACATATTTGTAGTTTCTTAGCTATGAAAGAAAATAAAAAGACCTATCCCCCAAATTGGGTTGTGATGCAGAATAATATTCAAGAATGTTTTAAAAGTATGAATATTGATGAAAAACGTATGTTGATTCTTGCTAGCCCAATTGCTAGAACAACTAATGCAACAGAAAAAGATCCTATTGTGATTACAGCTGAAGAGTTTGCTAAAGAGTGCGGTATCAAAACTCATTCAGCTTATACTCAATTAGAAACAGCAAGTAGAAATCTAATTAAACGCAATTTTTCATACAATAATGATAGAGGTAAACGAGTCCTGTCTAACTGGGTAATCGACTGCACTTACGAAGATGGTGGGATTGCAATTCGATTCCCTGAAATCGTTTTATTGATGCTAAAAGAATTTGATAAAATTAATCCCTATACAAAATACAAGAAAGATATCGTCCTGAAATTAAAAAGAGATTACTCAT
This sequence comes from Acinetobacter sp. YH01021, assembly GCF_013420255.1. Classification (GTDB taxonomy): domain Bacteria; phylum Pseudomonadota; class Gammaproteobacteria; order Pseudomonadales; family Moraxellaceae; genus Acinetobacter. The sequence goes on along the minus strand of NZ_VOYO01000050.1, from coordinate 1,094 downwards.
TTGACCTCTATCATCTAGCAAAAAAACATCAAGCAATTGGACACTTTGAAATGTCCTTAGAACATATAAAAAATGAACTTGGTTTGCCTAAATCATACGATAAGCTTTGTAACCTAAAAGATCGTGTGATAAAGCCATCATTAGATGAGATCACAAAGAATACAGATATTGATCTGGCTTATGAAAACATCAAAAAAGGACGTTCAGTCGTTGGCTTTAAGTTCACTGTAAAAGAGAAGCCAAAGCCTAAAGTTATCGAAGTAAAAAAAGCTAGAGATACAAATACGATAGATATGTTCTGTGATATGACTGATGCTCAAATCAATAAGTACAGTAATATTTTATCTAAACAGTCAGAGCTATCAGACCTCAGTAACTTCCCTGACTATCCCACTTTTGCACTTTGGATTGCTGGCATTTTGCGAGATCCTCAAAGCGTAAGAGAAGAAACAGCAACTAGAATTTTTAAAGCTCTACATAGCAAAACGGATTTCAAATAATGAAAACAAGAGCTGAGCTAGACGCAATGAGTAATGCAGAAATTGAAGCATACAAGCAAAGCTTACTTGCGCTATGGACGCCGAGGATGGCACTTGAGAATCAGATTGATAGACTAAGGGAAGAATACAAAGCACAACTGGAAGTTTTTATAAAACTGAAGAATCCGGATGCAGCTAAAAATTCACGTTTAAACGATTCAATATTATCTCTGAAATATAAAATCGAATCGCTTGAAGGTAAGCTGGATAAGCTTATACATTAAAATACTACCGACTATTAGCTGGCTTCTGGAGTCGATTCTTTAAGCCGTATGGCTGATCTGATTGTTCACCTGGGCTTATTAAAATCGTGGAACATTGGTTAAATAGTATGCGTGGAACGTGTTAAAAAGATAAAAAAGCCCAGAACGGTGTGCCTGGGCTTTTTGATGATGTATAAGCTATTGAATTAAAATAAATAATTTAGAGCATTTCGTATAAGGTGTATTATGTTAATTTTAGAAAATCTTAAGATTACTTTCGAATAATAGAAGTATACAATTCTCATGAATTTGGGGGATGTATGCAGAATAATAGTTTTAGACAAGATATTCA